>JAICUM010000259.1 GCA_025935855.1 Pirellulales bacterium
ACCGATTGCTGCTGGCCAATTCCTTGCGCGACGCCCTGCTGAATCAGGTAGCCCTGAGCGTTCACCTGCGAGCGCGACACAGTCTGCAACGGCGAGCCGTCCACAAAGGCCACTTGGCCGTTCTGGCAGATCACGGCCCGCCCTCCGGAGTCGATAAACACCGTCTGCTGCGAATTGTAGTTCGGGCTGCTGTTTTGGACGTACTGCTGGTTCGGGACGAATGTATCCGCCGAATAGGGCGTCCACTGGTTGTTGCGGTACACCTGCCAGTTGTTGTTCGGGCCGTAGTACCACCAATCGCCGTTGTAGCGCTGGGTTCGCCAGGCCGCGTTCGCCGGTCCGCCCGCGCTGGCTTGCACCGGGACGCCGGGCGTCAGGGCGCGAGGCGTGCCGGCTGCCACCGCGGCAGTACCGCGAGCGGCCCCAGCGGCGACTTCGCCCACGCCGCGCGCCGCCCGTCGGACGGGCCCTTGGGCGTCGGCCACTTGGGCGAGGCAGACGGCCATGGCCGTGCAGCTCGCCAGTGTTAATAGTTGTCTCATTACTGTGCTCCTTTCCTGAACCGAATGGATGGAAGAGCCACCCTTGGCGGGAAGTTGGCGAGGTCCTGCCGGATCGTGGGCGTTAAAATAGGCAAGCAATGTGCCAAACTGTCGGCAGCGCAAGAAATGCCGCAAATCGTCCGTTTATGGAGTTGCCGAAGACCGTCTCGCCCTGTCCACACGCCCAGCGACGACCAATTGCACAAAACGGGACCACGCCATGGGAAAAAGTGCGGACGCGGCGTGACACGGCGGATTCAATATCTCCTCGCTACATTTAGGCTCCGGCTGCCGGACTGGCGAACTTCGACCCGATGTCACCAGCCGTTGCAGCCTGGACCTCAATCCGTATACTAAGCTGTTTCCCCAAAACACATTGCAGCCATTCTTTCGATCCCGATTCAGAGCAAGCCATGGCCAAATCCTGCGAAGTCTGCGGCAAGGGACCCCAGTTAGGGAACCAGGTCACCATCCGCGGCAAGAAGAAGTACCTCGGCGGCGTCGGCACCAAGATCACCGGCATCAGCCGCCGGCAGTTCAAGCCGAACCTCCAGCGCGTCCACGTGAGCCTGCCCAACGGCGCCCACAAGACGATGAACGTCTGCACGCAGTGCCTCCGCTCGGGCGGCGTCACGAAGATCGTCCGCCAGGCGCCATTCAAAGTGCCAGAAGCGGCCGCGAAGTAGCCGGAAAAGGGGACTGGCTCGCGGTCTTTCGCGTTTGAGTAATAACTTAAACTTCCGGCAGCGTGCCTGTCCCCTTTTTCGGCGCAGCGCACCGGGAGAATGCCGCCATGCTCACCCGCGCCGACGTCGAGAAAGTCGCCCTGCTGGCCCGCTTGCGGCTGAGCGAGTCCGAGCTGGAAACCCTGACGGGCCAGCTCGCCCAAATCGTCGGCTACGTCGATCAGCTCGCCGAGGTGAACACCGACGGCGTCGAGCCGATGGCCCACGCGGTCGAGGTGACGAACGTCTTCGCCGAGGATTCCGTCGAGCCGAGCTTGCCGCGCGAAGCAGCGCTGGCCAACGCCCCGCGCCACAACGGGCGTGGGTATTTAGTGCCCGCCGTTCTCGGAGAATGATTTCGACGAGCCATGTCATTGGCTGATCTCACCGCCGCTGAACTGCTCGACCTGCTCGATCGCGGCGAGACGACTTCCGTGGAAGTCACCCGCGCGTTTCTCGATCGCATTGAAGCGCAGGAACAATCCATCGGCGCCTTTTTGCGCGTGGAAGCGGACCGGGCCCTCGTTCAGGCGGCGGGGGTGGATGCGAAGCGAAGAGGCAAGCAGCGGGTGGGCCTGCTCGCGGGGCTGCCTGTTGCGGTCAAGGACGTGTTGTGCGACCGCGACACGCTCACGACCTGCGCTTCGCGGATGCTTGAGAATTTTCGTCCGCCTTATGATGCGACCGTCGTCGCGAAGCTGAAGGCCGCCGACGCGGTGCTCATCGGCCGCACGAACATGGACGAGTTCGCGATGGGCGGCTCGACCGAGAACTCGGCGTTCCAAGTCTCGCGAAATCCGTGGGATACAAGCCGCACGCCGGGCGGCTCCAGCGGCGGCTCGGCGGCGGCGGTGGCGGCGAGCATGACGCCGCTGGCCATCGGCACGGACACTGGCGGCTCGATCCGCCAACCGGCCGGCCTGTGCGGCGTCGTCGGGATGAAGCCGACCTATGGCCGCGTGAGCCGCTTCGGCCTGGTGGCCTTCGCCAGCAGCCTGGATCAGGTCGGGCCCTTCGCGCATACGACAAAAGATGCAGCGCTGCTGCTGGAAGCCGTCGCGGGGTACGATGCGCGTGACTCCACGTCGATCAATCGGCCGACGCCGCGGTACAGCCAGTCAATCGACGAGCCGCTCAAGGGCCTGAAAGTCGGCGTCGTGCCGGAGCACTTCGCGGCGGGGCTTGATCCGGAAGTCGAAGTCGCGGTTCGCCAGGCCATCGACGTTTACAAATCGCTCGGCGCTGAGATCCGCGAGATTAACCTGCCGCACAGTAAATACGGCGTTGCGGCGTACTACGTCATTGCGCCGAGCGAAGCTTCCAGCAATCTCGCCCGCTACGACGGCGTTCACTTTGGCTACCGCACCGAGCAGACGGAAATGCTCGCGGAGCTAGCGTCCGAGCGGAAGGAGTTGCTCGACGCGGGCGATACAAAAGCCGCCGACGACATGGACACGGCCCTGGTGCGCATGTACCGCCGCACGCGCGCTGAGGGCTTCGGCCCGGAAGTGAAGCGCCGCATCATGCTCGGCGCCTACGCCTTGAGCGCCGGCTATTACGACGCGTATTACTTAAAGGCCCTCAAAGTTCGCCGGCTCATTCGCCGCGACTTCGACGAGGCGTTCGCGCAGGTCGATGTAATCGCCGGCCCCGTCACCGCCAGCCCCGCGTTCAAGCTGGGCGAGATGGTGGACGACCCGCTGGCGATGTACCTCGTCGATCTGTACACCGTCCCCGCCAACCTCGCCGGCATCCCCGGCCTCAGCCTCCCCTGCGGCCAAACCCAGTCCGGCCTCCCCATCGGCCTGCAACTGCAGGCGCCGCCGCTCGAAGAAGATCGCCTCCTCCGCGCGGCGCGTATGTTTGAGCAAGCCACTAATTGGAACAAAATGAGGCCTCCGAAAACCTAAAAGCTTTTTTGCCGCGAATCTCGCTAATTTTCGCGAATCACGGAATCGGTTGATGTCCATTTTGATGGTGAGATCAACTCAATGAGCGACTTACTTTTCAAAGATGAGTGTTTTGCGATCATTGGCCCCTGTTTTAAGGTTTACAACGAATTAGGTCCCGGGTTTTTGGAAGCGGTTTACCACGAGGCGTTGGAATTTGAGCTTGCCGATCGGGGGATTCCGTTCGTCTCCAAGCCTCAACTCGTCGTCCGCTTCAAGAACCGAGTGCTAACGACAGAATACGAGTCGGATTTTCTCTGCTTCGATCAGATTGTCATTGAAATCAAAGCAACAAAGACAACGGCTGCGAAGCACGAAGCGCAGCTCATTCACTATCTCAAGGCCACTGGCATGTCGCTCGGCTTACTGGTCAATTTCGGACACTATCCGGATCTGTATTACAAACGCTTTGTGCGCACTCAGCGCTTTAACAACCTTCAAACTGATTCGCGCTGATTCGCGAGATTCGCGGCAACAAACTCCTAAATGTCTGAGCCTTACACCACCGTCATTGGTCTGGAAGTACACGTGCAGTTGCTCACGGAGAGCAAGCTGTTTTGCCGGTGCAGCACGAAGTTTGGCGCTGAGCCGAATACGCAGACCTGCCCGGTGTGCATCGGCATGCCCGGTACGTTGCCAGTGATGAATCGCAAGGCATATGGGCTGGCCCTCAAAACGGCGGTCGCCCTCAACTGCAACATCCCCGAGTTCACGAAGTGGGATCGCAAACAGTACTACTACCCCGACCTGCCGAAGGGCTACCAGATCAGCCAGTACGATCTGCCGATGTCGGCGGACGGCTATCTGGAGATCAGCGATCCTAAAGGCCGGTTCGAGCCGAAGCGCGTCGGTATCATCCGCGCCCACCTGGAAGAGGACGCGGGCAAGAGCGTGCACGACGAAGCCGCCGGCAAAGCTGATAGCGAGATCGACCTGAACCGCACCGGCACGCCGCTCTTGGAAATCGTCTCGCAGCCTGACATGCGTAGCAGCACGGAGGCGAAGGCGTTTCTGCAAGAGCTGAAGCTGCTGCTCACCTACATCGGCGTCTCGGACTGCAACATGCAGGAAGGCAGCCTGCGCGTGGACGGCAACGTCAACTTGCACCTGGACCACAACAGCCAGCGCATCGCGACGCCGATCGTCGAAATCAAGAACATGAACAGCTTCCGCGCGGTGGAGCGGGCGCTCGACTACGAAGCCGCGCGCCAGTATCGCGAGTGGCAGGAGACCGGCCGGAATCTGGGCGACGCCCCCAAGCAAACCCGCGGCTGGGACGACGTCGCCGGCGTCACCCGCGGCCAGCGCAGCAAGGAAGAATCGAGCGACTACCGCTACTTCCCCGACCCCGACCTCGCGCCGGTCACCACCACGGCGACTGAAGTGCAGGCCGTGCGCGCCTCCCTCGGCGAACTCCCCGCGGAGCTGCGCTTACGCCTGACCGAAGCCTTCGAGCTTTCCGACTACGACGCCGACGTGCTGGTGAACCAGGGCCGGCCGCTCGTGGATTACTACCTCGAAGTCGCCGAACACTCCGGCGATCCGAAGGCGGCGTGCAATTGGGTGACGCAGGACGTGCTGCGCGTCCTGGGCGATGAAGGCGCCACGATCGAATCGTTTCCGATTGCGGCCAAGCAGCTCGGCGACTTGATCACGACGATCCGCGAGGGAAATCTGCCGAACACTCGCGCCCGCGAGGCGTTCAACCTCATGCGGCAATCGCGTCTCGACGTGGCGACTGCCATCGCTCAATTGGGCATCCAGAAGGTCGATGAATCGGAACTTATCGCGCTGGTGAACGAGCTTCTGGCGGCTAATCCGAAAACCGTCGCCGACATCCGCGCCGGGAAGCTCCAAGCCGCCGGCGCCCTCATCGGCCAGGCGAAGAAGCGGAACGCGAACGTCGATCCCAACCGAGTTCGCGAGCTGAGCATTGAATTGGCGCAACAAGGCGAGGGCTGAAGACTGCCATTGGTGCTCATAATCGAACGTGCGTGCCATGCCCACGTCCGCGTAGGCATGTAACTAACCAGCGACCATGCCCACGTCGGCAGAGGCTACAAAACTCCACCCGGGACTTGCGGTATCCCGCGAGGGAGTTGGCCGTATAATAGCGGCAGGCCTGAGGCCGCACCCCCCGCGAGCGCGCGTGTCGATCTGGTTTTGCCGCGCTCCCCCTGCCCTTTTTTCCCGCCATTGTGATGTTGTTGAATTCTGTTGAGAGGCGCGCTGCTGGCCGCGCTGGCGGACCGCGACCACCGGTCGCGGCTTTATGGATGTTCGCGGCGTTTGGCGTCGTTGCGTTGGCCGGCTGTCAGAAGGCGGAGACGATTTCGACGTATGACGCGCCGCGGACGGAGCCGGCGCCGCGGGCCGTCGATGTCGAGGCGGAGCGGAAGAGCCTGGACCACATGTTCGCGGCGATCGTGCCGCAGAAGGACAAGGCGTGGTTTTTCAAGCTGGTGGCGCCGGATGAGGCGGCGGCCAATGCGTTGCGCAAGCCGTTCGCGGAGTTTGTGAGCTCGATCACGTTGGGCGAAGGCGATGCGGCGCCGACGTGGAAGCTGCCCGAAGGTTGGACGCAGAAGCTGGGCGACCGGATGCGAACGGCGACGATCGAAGTGCCTTATGGCGGCGAAAAACTGGAGTTGGCGGTTTCGACGCTGCCGCTGAATGAAGAGTGGGAGCCCTTCCTCGTTCAGAATGTGAACCGCTGGATGGGGCAACTGCAGCAGGGCGCCTTGTCGCCGGCGACGGTGACGAAGCTCGCGAAGAAAGCGCCGATTCAGGGCGGCGGCGACGCCACGACGTTTGAGTTGGTTGGATTCATGAAAGCCGCGCCGATGGCGGGAATGGGCGGGATGCCGGCCGGGCATCCGCCGGTGGGCGACAGCATGAAGTCGGCGACGGCCAGTTCACCGCGCGCCAGCGATAAGACGGAGCGTGTCGGCGAAGGGGCGCCGGCATCTAGTAGTGTTCCCGCGGCGGCTTCGTCGGGTTCTGCCGAGTTCACGTATGCGGCGCCCTCCGGTTGGCAGCCCGGAGCGGCGAATTCGATTCGCAAAGCTTCGTTCAGCATTTCCGAGGGCCCGCAGAAGGCTGAAGTATCGGTGACGGCGTTCCCCGCGAGCGGCGCGATGGCGAATCCACTGGCTCAAGCCGAGCGCTGGGCGGGGCAAGTGGGGCTGCAACTTTCCGAAGCCGATCTGAAATCGGCGGCGAAGGACGTGACGATCGACGGCACGAAAGGGCAGCGGTTCGAGCTCTTGGGGACGGGCGACGGCGCGAAGGCAATTCTGGCCGCGATGGTCGAGCGCGACGGGCAGGTGTGGTTTTTCAAAATGACCGGCGACCGGCCGTTAGTTGAGAAGCAGGCGGAGGCGTTCGGGAAGTTCGTTGAATCGGTGCATTTCAAGGGCGCGATGTAGTGAGTGCCCTGCCCGTGTTGGCGTGGGCATGACTATCAGTTGGATTCTCCGGTAAGTGAAGAACATGCCCACGAAGACGTGGGCATGGCACACAAGAATCGAGTTTCTCCGCGAAAAAAGACGTTCGCGGGTCGTATTACAGCGAAACTTGGATGGGTAACTCGAAGGGGTCGGGAGTCTTTTGCGACTGGGCAGCTTCATTTCAAAACAACGTCTCCAGTCGCAAAAGAC
>JAICUM010000060.1 GCA_025935855.1 Pirellulales bacterium
CCAGCATTCAACATCGCCTTAAACATTCTGTCGTCAAAAATGCGTTTTGCGACAGAATGCAAACAACGACGCGGCCTGCCGCTGCTTGCTCAGCCAGTTTTGCGCTTTTTCGCCGGAGTTCGCGCTCCCTTCTTCGTCGTCGCTTTCTTCGGCGCCGATTTGGCGCGACGCTGCAAGCTCGCCCGAATGGCGTCCATGTAGTTGATCGTCGGCAGCGGCGCCGATTCCTTCGGCGAGGTAATTTCACGCCCTTCGACTTTTGACTCGACAAGCGCCTTGAGGCGCTCGTTGTACAAATCATGAAATTCCTCGATCTCCGGATCGTCCACTTTCGTCGCCAGAATCAGCGTCTTGGCGAGCTGCAGTTCCTGCTTGGAAACATCCGTCTCGCTCAGCAGTTCTTCAAACTGCTCCGGCCCGCGGACATTCGCGGCGTACTGCAGCATCGAGATTCCCAACAATTTGCCAATCGGCCGCAAGACGACGAGCTGCTCACGGTTTGAAATCACGACCTGCGCCAAGCCGTACGCGTTTTCTTCACGCATCGCGCGGTTCAACAGCGCGTACGGCTTGTCGCCGCCTTTGGTCGGCAGCAGGTAGTATGAGCGGCCAGCGAAATACATCGGGTCGATCGTCTCGGGCTCGACAAACCGATCGACGTTGATTGAATAGTCCCGCTCCGAGCGCAGCTTTTCAATCTCGTCGGGATCGATCACCACATACTGGTCTTTGTCGAACTGGTACCCCATGACGATGTCCGACGCCGGCACTTCCTCGCCGTGAACTTCACAGACCTTCTTGTAGCGGATCCGGCCGTGGCACTCGTCGTTGTGCAACTGGTTCAGGCTAATTTGCGTCTCGCCGGACGCCGAGGCGGTATACCCCTCGACCGGGACGGAAACCAAACTGAGGCGGATAAAGCCTTTCCAACTCGCACGGGGCATGGTTGAAAATCGCGGCGGCACGGCGTCATGGAACCCATCCTGGTCGAAGCAAGGAAATCCATTGCTAGCACTGCTAGCATCCCCCGTGCCAAGCAGTTCCCTTCTGCCGGAAGGGACCTTTTTCATTGGCAAGGTCCCGCTCGGCAAGCGGGACCTACTTCGAGGGCGCGGCGAGCAGCTCCAGAAAGCCTTTCATCCAAGCCGGGTTCCCGGGCCACGCCGCCGCGGTGACGAGATTGCCGTCCATGCATGCGCTATCCAAGCCGCGGCTCGGTTCGATCCACTCGGCCCCGGCCCGAACCAGCTCCGGCTTGAGCGACGGATAGGCCTGGCAGCGGCGACCCTTCACCACGCCGGCCGCCGTCAGGATCATCGCCCCATGGCAAGTCGCCGCGACCGGCTTGTTCGCCTCGAAGAAGTGACGCGTGATTTCCAGGACGCGCTCGTTGAGCTGCAAATACTCCGGCGCCCGCCCACCCGGAATGACCAACCCGTCATATGTTTCTGGTTGGACGTTCTCCCAATCGATGTTGATGGTAAAGTTGTGCCCGCGCTTCTCGCTGTAAGTCTGATGCCCCTCAAAGTCGTGAATGGCCGTGACGACAAACTCCCCGGCGCGCTTATCCGGACAAGCCACGTCCGCCCGATGGCCCTCCATCTGCAAAATCTGCAGCGGCACCATCGCTTCATAGTCTTCCACAAAGTCGCCAACGATCATCAGAATCCGCGTGCTGCTCATCAGGCAAATCCTCGGAAACAAGTGCCGCGAATCACGCGAATGTTCGCAAATCACAAGGAATAAGAATAGGAATATGAGGTAACAGAAGAAACAGAGAAGACATCAAATCCAAACTCTGTTCC
Organism: Pirellulales bacterium; assembly: GCA_025935855.1. Classification (GTDB taxonomy): domain Bacteria; phylum Planctomycetota; class Planctomycetia; order Pirellulales; family Lacipirellulaceae; genus Lacipirellula. The sequence continues at coordinate 1,806 of JAICUM010000060.1, forward strand.
CTCTGTTACCTCATGTTCATTGTCTTTCTTCCTTTAGATTCGCGTCCATTCGCGTGATTTGCGGCAAAAACTCTCATTCGTTAACCAAGAAGTCTGGCATGCGGCGGATTGTTCCTTGTCGATCCACGCAGGCAATCGTGCTCGTAGCTTCCGCGATTAGCTGAAGGCCAATAAACACTTCATACCTGTGCTCAATGCGAGCCATCGTCGCCCGGACAACCTTCGTGCGAATGCGGATGCGATCTCCGAACTTGGCCGGCCGGTGGTATTTGCACGTAATGCTGTGAACCACCAGGAAGATGCCGTCGCGCTCCAGGTCGGCGTAGCGATGGCCCATCGCCCTGAGCATCTCGACTCGGGCCAGCTCAAAGTACTGAAAGTAATTCGCGTGGTGGACGACGCCCTGGCCGTCGGTTTCGTAGTAGCGGACGTCGAGTTCGATTTCGTGTTCCATGGCGCGTCGCCCGGATCCTTTACTGCCACACCGCGAGCCGCTCCGCATCCTAACCGATGCCCATTCGGCCGGTTAGTGACCGGTCGTGAAACAGCCTCGCCGCCAGGCAAATTCCGTTGCACCGACTTGCTGGCAGCCCTATAGTAAACCGCTGTCAGGAGAAGGGGCCGGGCGTCTTTGGCGACTGGCGGTTCACCATCAATGGTCGGCGACTAGTCGCAAGAGACTCCCGGCCCCGTCGCGCACTTGAGGAGTTTTGTCGATGGCCAGCGGCGGCAGCGAGCATGCGGGGACCGATTTCGCCACCATGCGCGGTCGCGACTACCCCTCGCTCCGGCAATTCACGGTGTTTCTGGAAAACCGCGTCGGCCAATTGCTGGAGGTGGTCCGGCGGTTCGAGGGGAGCAACGTCCGCATCGTGGCCATCACCATTTCGGACTCGACCGAATGCGCCATCGTCCGCTTCGTGCTGAGCGATCCCGAGCAAGGCCGCGAAGTGCTGGAACGGGCCGGCTTGGCGATCGTGGAGTCCGATCTGATCGGCGTCGAGCTTCCCGACAGCTCGCAGCCGCTCCTCCAGGTGTGTACAGCGCTACTGCAAGCCGAGGTCAACATCACGCAGGTCTACCCGCTTCTCGCCCGCCCGCATGGCAATCCGGCAGTGGCGCTCATGGTGGACAATGTCGAGATCGCACTGGACACGCTGGCGAACAAGGGCTTCACGCCGGTCACGGAAGAGAGCCTCAAGGAAGCGGACTGAGGGACTGGATGCTGGACGCTCGCGACTGGATGCTGGATGCTCGATGCTGGATAATTGAAGGTATGGCTCCTAGGAAGGCTCTCGGCAAACGAGCATCCCGTAACTAGCATCCAGCATCTCTCCATGCCCATCCACGTCACTTGCCCTACGTGCCATACGCGATTCAACGTCGGCGATCAGCATGCCGGCAAGACGGGGGCCTGCCCCAAGTGCAAAGGGCAAATCAAGATTCCCGAAAAAGGCGACGAAGTTGTCATCCACGCGCCCGATAGCGAGGCCGGAGCGAAGGACGCCAAAGGTCGCAATGTCCTCAAGCCGCTGAAGCGCAAAGAGGCGAAGTTCAATCTGAACACGGCCTTGGTAGTGGGCGGCGCCGTGCTGCTGGCCATCGCCATCGCGTTCGTGATTGGCCGCAGCCAGCAGCAGCTTGGCGATAAGCTGGTGTACGTCCTAGCCGGCGGAGCGCTGCTACTGGGACCGCCGTTGGCTTACGCCGGCTATTCGTTTCTGCGGGACGATGAATTGGAGCCGTACCGAGGCGTCGCACTGTTGGTGCGCTGCTTAATCAGCGGCATTGTGTACGCCTGCTTGTGGGGCGTCTATTGGTTCCTGGGCTACCAGGTGTGGGGCAGCGACGCCTATGTAAACACCGGGCTGGAGCTGTGGCAGTTTGGCGTTTTGTTGGCGGTGATGATCGGCATCGGAACCTTCACCGCCTTCGTCGCGTTCGATCTCGATCCCATCACCGCGTTTTTTCACTATGCGCTGTACCTCGCCAGCGCGGTGCTATTGCGTTTGGTCATGGCGCTGACGCTGCTTCCCGGCATGGCAAGCGGCGCAAAGAGCCCCGGCGTCGGCCCATTGCCGCCTCAGCAACAGCACACACAGCCGGCCCTGCCGCCACAGCTTCCGCATAAGTAGGCCTCCCTTTCTTAAACGTATATCGTGCGCGGCGAAGCATGACGGCGATTCGCGAAATTCCTGAAGTGGCCGCCCTGCGGGCGAGCCGCCACTTGGTGCGGATTCCGCCGGAGATCGACGTGCCGCTCACCCCGCGCGTCCGGCAGCTCATCGACGCGCCGGAATTTCGGCGCCTCGCGCACATCAGCCAGCTCGGGCTCGTGAGCCTTGTCTACCCAGCCGCGAATCATACTCGCCACGAGCACTCGCTCGGCGTGTACCGAATGGCGCTGCTGTATCTCGATCGGCTGGCGGACGATCCGCGCTTCATAGCCGCCGTGCCCCCGGAAGCCGCCGAGCGGTTTTTGGTCGCGGCGCTCTTGCACGATCTCGGCCACTGGCCGTTCTGCCACCCCATCGAGGACATCAACCTGCGGCAGGTGCCGAGCCACGAGCTGTTCGCCAACAGCTTTTTGCTGGAAGGCGAGCTCGCGGATTTGTTGCGCGAGGAGTGGGACTTCCAGCCGCGCGACATCGTCGAGATGCTTTCCGGCAAGCCCGCCGACCGCTGCGGCCGGCTGCTGCGCAGCATGCTCTCCGGGCCCATCGACGTCGACAAGATGGATTACCTCATGCGCGATAGCCTCCACGCGGGCGTCCCGTATGGGCGGAACTTCGATCAGCCGCGGCTCATTCAAAGCCTGTGCTTGAACGAAGCCGGCGACCGGCTGGCGATCACTGACAAAGGTAAAACCGCGGCGGAGATGATGGTCTTCGCCCGCTACGTGATGTTCAGCGAAGTCTATTGGCATCACGCGGTGCGCGCGGCAACCGCAATGCTGCAACGCGCCTTCTACCTGGTCCAGCCACATCTTGACGTCGATGCGCTCTTCCGGCTGAGCGAGCACCCCATGATCGAGGCCATGCGCAAAGCGGCCGGCGATGGGCCCGCGGCGGAATTGTTAGACGGCCTGTTCGGCCCAACGCGGCGGTTGTACAAGCGCGTCGCCCAGTGCAGCCTGTTCCAGCACCCAGAACTGTACCAGCGCCTCGCCCGCCGGCCCTATCCGTGGCTGGTGCGCTGCGCGGAGCAATTCGCCGCGGTGGCGAGCACGGCCCTATCTCGCGTCGTGGCGCCGCACGAGATTCTGTTCGATGCTCCGCCAGCCAAGCTCGAAGTCGAGTTCAACATCGAAGTGTTCTACGCAAAGGAGGGCGTCTACCGGCAACTCGGCGACGTTTCGCCAGTGGTGAAGACGCTCGCCCGCCAGCAGTTCGACGACTACGTCAAGCGCGTTCGCCTATTCGCCCATCCCCGCCTGGCGGCCGACCTGCGAGCCGTGCCGGCGCTCAATGAACTAATTGCCGAAGCCATTGACAAGGCGAGTTGAGAGGCCGCCCTCTCCGCGCCCCCTGCCGGTTCCCTCCCCTCGATGGGGAGGGTCAGGGAGGGGTGGTTGAGGCGGGTACAAGGGCTGCCCCCTCCCCAGCCCTCTCCACAAGGGGGAGGGAGCCGGAGGGAATGCTTCAGGCCGTCACCTCGGCAACTTCCGACTCCGCATCCTTCATGCACCGGCGAAACTCCGTGAAGTGATACTCCACCGCTTCCCGGCTCAGAAATCCATGTTCGACAAGAACTTCATCCAGCGGCAACTCCCGGGCGGCTTGCTCGTCGAGCAGCGTCGAAAGTTCCTCCTCGCTCAGATAACCTAGACGAACTGCGATTTCGCCGAACATCTGATTCGGCTCGTCGCACTGTTCGCGCAAAACGCGCGACACCTGCCGGAATGAGAGCCGACGAGTGTCGATCGCCAGAGCGCCGAGCTGCGGACGCGAGTGGAGCTGCAACTTCACCGCCTCGAAGAACTCTTCGCAGCTAATGACGCCGTTATCGACCAGGTACATGCCGAACTGCATGGCGGAAATCTCCAAGTCTGCCGGTTCACTGCCAGGTAAAGCCTGAGCAGCGCTAAGGACTTAAAAGCATAAGTTCCTGAAGGGGCCAACTTGGGGCAAGCAGCGCGTGTGTGGAACCCCTCGGCCAGCGAGCCATCCTTCAGGGCGGTACAACTGGCGCAGGCGTAACAAGCGGCAGTCACACGACCGCCCCTGCATTCGATGCGAGCAAGCCTGCCATTTCCGCAGGCGAGCCGTCGCCGGCTTTAGCGCCGCAGCCGCCCAGCCGCGCCGCCGCCAGGCGTTCGCGGCCTCGAAGCCAAACCAATACGACGCCCGGCTTTCCGGCAAATTCAACTGCAGTGAGGCGATGACCTCTCAGCCGGAGAACGCCTCCTGGGCACGCCAGTTGCCTCCTTGGCCGCAAACTCATCGGCGGCTAACCAGGATGTGAACCGCGAAGACCTGTTCTGTGTCAATTCGACAGGCGCGTTCTTTCGCGCACTTATGGAGGAGTTGGAAAATGACTAGCGAAGCGGGCGCGGCCCTTGCGACCCCGTTACCCCCTGTCTTTGCCAGCCGGCCAGCCGCGCGGGTTTCTCCGGTTGCGCCGGCGACGCTGCCCATGGATGCGGAAACAACCGAGCAGGAGATTACGCGCCTGACATGGTCGGTCCTCGACGGCAGCGCCGCGCTCGCCGATCGCCAGCGCCTGGCGGAACTCGTCAAGGCCCAGCACGCCCGTCGTCGCCGGATTGATCCGTAAGTCGCGCTCAGCCGGCGAGTTAAATCGGACCCCCGGGGCCTCAATTCCGCTGTTAAAGTGGAGCGGTTGCGAAATGCCTGCCGATAAGGTTCTTCGGATCGAGCACGTGCTTTGATCCGTCGCCACGGAGGCGCGTTCGAGCCAATACAGTCTTTGTCGCGGCGCTTTCCAGGAGGAGCCGCCGCGACCGGTCACGAGCCACGACATTCTGTCGAGCTCGCTGGAACGACTGTCATGATGACCGCCCCGCTGGCGCATTTTCTATTGTTCTCCGAAGCCGCTCTCGACAGTTCCAACGGCGGCACGTGGCGATTTGTCCTGGAGCCTGTCGGCGAGGACGAATCGTTCTCGGCCTCCGATACTGAAGAAGTTGAATGTGCCGAGCGGCTCGAACTGCTCGCCGTCGTCCGCGGCCTTGAGGCGATTGACCATCCAGCCAAGGTGACGCTGGTCACCAAGAGCCGCTACGTCAGCCGCGGGCTGAAGCGCGGCTTGGCCGACTGGCGCACCAATGGCTGGCACTGGGAGCGGTTCGGCCGCGTCGTGCCGGTGCGGGATCACGACCTCTGGCGCCGCGTGGACCGAGCACTCAAATTCCACCAGGTGGACTGCCGGCTTTGGCAGTTTGCTAGCGAGGCCGCCGTCCCGCCATTTGCTCAAGCTGAGCCATCGCCGCAACCCGTCGCCGCGCCATCCGCCCGCCGCGGCATGGCGGCCGTCGCCAAGGCCAAACTCCGCCGGGCGGCAGAAGTTGCGGCGTCGCTGGGCGACGCCCTGCGGCCCTCCGGGCTGGCTGCCGGCCGATGAAGACGCGGCCACCTACCTGCCCGGCGATGCCTGGCATCGCGGCCGCCGCGCCGTTTGTGACCAATCCTTAAGAACTACCGACCCGCTTTAAGTACCTCTGCCAACAGGATAGACTCGCCGTGCGATCCAACGTCGATTTGAACGCGATTAACCCGGTCATTTACGGTTACCACGAGAACCCGTTTGAGGTCCTTGGCCCGCACGAGATCGAGGAGAACGGCCGTCGCGCCCTCGCGGTTCGCGCCTACTTGCCCCAATCGCAGCAAGCGTGGCTCGTTGATCCGCGCGCCGGCGAAGCCAAGCCCATGCGGCGGATCCACCCGGCCGGCTTGTTCGAGGCCATCTGCAGCCCCGAGGTGCATGACGTGACTAGCGGCAGAACCTACCAACTGCGGGCCGTCGATTCGCGCGGCGAGCAAACGACCACGCACGACCCCTACGCGTTCCCGCCGCTGTGGAGCGATTTCGACCTGTACCTGTTCGGCGAGGGTCGGCACTGGAAGAGCTACGAGAAACTCGGCGCCCACGTGCGCACGGTGAATGGCATTAGCGGCGTGAACTTCGCCGTCTGGGCGCCGAACGCCGAGAGCGTGAGCATCGTCGGCGACTTCAACGGCTGGGACCGCCGCAAGCACGCCATGCGCAAGCACATTCCCAGCGGCGTGTGGGAACTGTTCATCCCCGAAGTGCAGCCGGGGCTGCTCTACAAGTTTTCCGTGAAGGCCCGTGGCGGCTATGTCGTCGAGAAGTGCGATCCCTTCGGCTTCGCCGCCGAGTTGCCGCCGAAGACGGCCAACATCGTCACGAAGCTCGACGAGTACTCCTGGAACGACCAGGGCTGGATGGCCAACCGCGCCGAAACGAACGGCCTGAACGCCCCGCATTCCATTTACGAAGTACACCTCGGTAGCTGGCGCAAAGATCACAACAACGGCTACGCGTGGAAGAACTACCGCCAGCTCGCCCAGGAGCTGGTCGAGTACTGCCACAAGATGGGCTTCACGCATATCCAGCTCATGCCGGTGAGCGAGCATCCATTCACCGGTAGCTGGGGATACCAAACTGTCGGCTACTACGCCGCCACGAGCCGCTATGGCACGCCGCAGGACTTCATGTACTTCGTCGATTACTGCCATCAGAACGGCATCGGCGTGCTGATCGACTGGGTGCCGGCCCACTTCCCGAAAGACGGCCACGGCTTGGCCCACTTCGACGGCACCGCCCTGTACGAGCACGCCGACCCACGCCAGGGCGAGCACCCCGATTGGGGCACGAACGTCTTCAACTATGGCCGAAACGAGGTCCGGAACTTCCTCATTTCCAACGCGCTGTTCTGGTTGGAGAAGTACCACATCGACGGCTTGCGCGTGGACGCGGTCGCTTCGATGCTCTACCTCGACTACAGCCGCAATGAGGGCGACTGGGTGCCGAACCAATACGGCGGCCGCGAAAACCTCGAGGCCATTTCCTTCCTCAAGGAATTCAACGAGCAGGTTCACTTGCAGTACCCCGGCGTACTGACCGTGGCCGAGGAATCAACCGCGTGGGGCGGCGTCTCCCGGCCCACATACCTTGGCGGCCTGGGGTTCAGCCTCAAGTGGAACATGGGCTGGATGAACGACACGCTCCGCTACTTCCGTCATGAGCCAATCCATCGCCAGTACCACCACGACGAGCTGACGTTCTCGCTGATCTACGCCTTCACTGAAAATTTCGTGCTCCCCTTCTCGCACGATGAAGTGGTACACGGCAAAGGCTCGCTCTTGGACCAGATGCCCGGCGACCTCTGGCAGCGGTTCGCGAACCTGCGCCTGCTGTATGCCTACCAGTGGACGCACCCCGGCAAGAAGCTGTTGTTCATGGGCGGAGAAATCGCCCAGTGGAACGAGTGGAACCACGATCACGAGCTCCAGTGGGACCTGCTCCAGTGGAAAACCCACCAGGGCGTGCAGAAGATGGTCGAGGACCTCAATTCCCTCTACCGCCGCGAAAAGGCCCTGCACGAGGTGGACTTCGAGCACACCGGCTTCGAGTGGATCGATTGCCACAATTACGCCGACAGCATCCTGGCGTACATTCGCCGCGCCGAAGACCCGACGGACTACGTGGCGGTCGTCTGCAATTTCACGCCGGTGGTGCGAACGAACTACCGCCTCGGCGTCCCGGAAGCCGGCTGGTACCAGGAAATCTTTAATTCGGACTCCGAGTACTACGGCGGCAGCAACGTCGGCAACTTTCCCGGCGTGATGGCCGAAGCGCGCGAGAGCCACGGCCGGCCCTTCAGCGTCGAGCTCACCCTTCCGCCGTTGGCCGTCGTCGTGCTGAAGCCGCAGCGCGGTTAACGCTTGATGATTCGCGGCTGGGCTTCGATAATGCCAATATGACCCTCACAGGACATGTCCAAAACGGCGTCGTTATACTTGACGGCAATTCCATGTTGCCGGAGGGCGCTTCTGTTACAGTCCTCTATATCGAGGCGGTGATCAAAAAGCCGACGCCTGGCGGCAAGCGAATCGAGGTTCCTCTGGTCCGGACCGGTGAGCCCGGCACGGTACATTTAACCAACGAGCGGATTGCAGAGATTCTGGACGAGGAAGATGCTGCTCCCCGACGTTAATGTTTGGCTTGCGTTGACGTTCGATTCCCACGAGCACCATCCTCCGGCAAAAGCTTGGTTCGCTGCGCTTTCAGGCGAACTTTGCCTCTTCTGCCGATCGACCCAGCAGGGCTTCCTGAGATTAAGCACCAGCCGGAAAGTCTTTGGAAATCATGCGCTCACGCTCGTAGAGGCGTGGCGGAAATATGATCTCTTTCAAACAGACGCTCGAATCTCATTCGCCAATGAACCTGAGAATACTGAAGCGCATTGGCGCGCCTTGACTCAAAGATCAGCATATTCGCCCAACGTCTGGAACGACGCCTATCTAGCAGCGTTAGCAAAAGCTGCCGGTTTGCAACTCGTCACCTTCGACCGAGGTTTTAGCCAGTACAAAGGCGTTCGGTGCACGATCCTTTCGTGAACGCTTGCCAATGCCAGGCCTTTCGAAAATAGACTCCATACGGTATTTGCGGTAACCAAGTCTTTCGCTGGCGCTGCCAATTTAATCTCAACGCCGATGTCTGTTCTTCAGACTCCTTTCCAACTTTTTCAGGCGCAACATGCGGATCATTTCTCGCTTCGCATTCACGGCATTTTTCACCTTGATCGTCTGGTCGGGGTCTTGCGCGTGTGCCAGCGCGGCAGAGCAACCGCCACGTCCCAACATCGTCCTCATCCTCGCGGACGACATGGGCTTCTCCGACGTCGGCTGTTACGGCTCTGAAATCCGCACGCCCAACATCGACAAGCTTGCCGAACGCGGCGTTCGCTTTCGTCAGTTTTACAACAATTGCCGCTGCTGCCCGTCGCGGGCCTCACTGATGATGGGCCGCTACCCCCATCAAGTGGGCGTCGGCGCGATGATCGACGGCTACGCCAAGTGGATCCGCGACGCGGCGAATCGGCCCTCGTACAGCGACCATTTAAGCAGGGAGAGTCCCACCATCGCCGAACTGCTGCAGGGCGCCGGCTATCGCACGCTGATGTGCGGCAAATGGCATCTGGGCGATCGGCCTCAGGAGTGGCCAGCCAAGCGCGGCTTCGATCGCTCCTTCGCGCTCATCCCCGGCGCCATGAACTACTTTGGCGGCGAGTCCAGCGGGCCGCGAGCGCCCATGTCGCTCGACAACGAGCGGTTTGTTCCACCGCACGACGGTTTCTATGCCACTGATGCGTTTACCGATCGCGCCGTCGAATTTCTGACCGAGGCTTCCCAGCACGATCAGCCATTCTTTTTGTATCTGGCCTACAACGCGGCCCATTGGCCGCTCCAAGCCTCCCCAGTGGACATCGAAAAGTACCGCGGCGCTTTTGACGGCGGTTGGCAAGCCGTCCGCAAGGCGCGGCATGAGCGCATGATCAAGCAGGGCGTGATCGATCAGTCCGTCCCGATGGCGCCCATGGACCGCGGCAAGGTAAAGCTGTGGAACGAGCTGACCGACGACGCGCGGCGCGAGTGGGCGCACCGCATGGAAATCTACGCCGCCATGGTGTCTCGGCTTGACGAGGGAGTTGGCCGAGTCCTCGCGGAGCTCGATCGAAGCGGCGCCGCCGATCACACGCTCGTCATTTTCCTGTCGGACAATGGCGGCGCGGCCGACGATCCTCACCGAGGCCGTGCCGGCGCCGAGCTTGGTTCACGCGATTCCTTCTGGGGCTACGCCCGCCCGTGGGCGTCGGTCAGCAACACGCCCTGGCGGCGACATAAGGTTACGCCCTACGAGGGCGGGATCAGCACGCCGGCGATCGCCTGCTGGCCCGAGTCTATTCCGGCCGCCAAGCACGGAACTTTCGTCAACGGCCCGGCCCACGTCATGGACCTGGCGCCGACCTTCCTCAAACTCGCCGGGGCAGCGTATCCGGCAAGTGACGACATCCGCTTGGAAGGCCGCGACATCCTGTCAATGATCCGCGGCCAGGACGCGCCCGCTGATCGGACGATTTGCTGGGAGCACGAAGGCAACCGCGCCATCCGTCGCGGCAATTTCAAGCTTGTCCGGTTGGCCGACGCCAACAACTGGGAGCTGTACGACATCGCGGCCGACCGCACCGAATCGGAGGACCTCGCCCCAACGCATGCCGAACTCGTTGCGGAGTTAGCCGCGGAATACGACCGATGGGCGGAGCGGGCCAACGTCGTTCCCTGGTCGCAAATCGTCGCCAAGAAGAAGCAACCTTGAATCGGCTGGCTTAATGGCGCACAAAAAAAGGCCCGGCGTCGGGCATATCCCTGCCTGACGCCGGACCGGCTAAACTCATCACGAAGGCGGCGTTTCGATCCGTCGTGCCGCAGACGCGACCCACTTGCACGCTACTCTGAAATCTCAAATCTCAGATCTGAAATCTCAGACGTAGAACGTTCGAAGTTCAGAAACTCGTGTTTCTCCCCTCTTAGGCAACCAACCTCATCCCGCCGCGGACTTGCTCGACGCCGGTGACAAACTCCTCAAAGATTCGCATATCGAGCGCCGAGGCCGTCGCCGCCTCAGGATGGAACTGCGTTCCAAAGGCGAACCAGTCGTCCATGTCGCTCTCAATGGCCTCGACCACGCCATCGGGGCAACGGGCCGACACCTTGAAACCGGGGGCCACTTCGTCCACCGCCATGTGGTGCATGCTGTTCACGCGTAGCTCGCCGTCGCCGTAGACGCGATCCATGATCGTGCCCGGCATGAGCGTGAGCGTGTGGCGGTGCTCCGGGTCGAGCGGATCGAGATGCGGCAATGCGTGCGGCAAATCATCCGGAATGTGCAGCATCAGATTGCCGCCCTGCGAGACGTTGATCAGTTGCATCCCGGCGCCGATGCCGAGGACCGGCATGCGGCGCTCGGACACCGCCCGCATCAGCCGGCGGTCTGAACACTCGCGTCGGGCATCTTGCAGCCGCACCGTCGGATGCAGCATCCAACCGTCGCGGCGCGGGTCCAGGTCGGCGCCGCCCACCAGCAGCACGCCCTCGAGCCGGTCGAGGACCTGCTCCAGATCAGCCTGCTCATCGTACGGCGGCAGAAGGACGGGAATGCCGCCTGCCTGCAGGATGGCGTCAAAGTATCCGGCGGCGACATACGCAAACGCGGGCTGCTCGTTCTTGGCCGAGCGGTAATCAGTGTTCACTCCGATGAGCGGCTTGGACATGGCTAGTTGCTCCTTTCCGGCGCCGTTCTTGGCGCTTCCAGTGGTTTCCCTACAACACACGGCCCTCGTCATGAGGGGCGCGACTAGCGGAAGGAAAAGCGAGCGAAAAAAGGTTCGGCGCGGCAACTGCAGTCCTACTTCGGACAACACGGCTCAAATCAAACTGGGTTGGAGCAGCACAATAAGGCGAGCGACGAGTCGCTTGCCGCCCTTCCGTGGGGGCTTGCGGCGATCCATTTGACGTGAGGCTGTCATCCGTCGCTCAGTCCCGTACCACCGGTCCGATTGATCGGATTCGATTTCCCTACCTGCGGCCTCTTGCTCCTTCGTTGGTGCGACGACTCGTCGCCTGGGTCACAAAAGTGGGTGCAAGAACTTGAGCAAAAGTAACGGCTGCCGAACTGTCGTCAACAACTTTGCCGATATTGGGCCGCTGTGAAACTGCTTGCACAACATTGCGGGATAGCAGTGCTAGCACCGAGGATGAATTCAGCTCAACGTCTGGCGGACCAGGTCGTAGCCGATGGCGAAAATCGCCGCATCCACAAGCAGATGGCTGAGCCAAGGCCCCAAGAGCGAGCCGGTTCGGTCGTAAAGCCACGCCCAAACAGCGCCGCCAATGGCCACGCAACCCGAAAACAGCCACGTAGCCGGGCTGTCGAACCCGAAATACTTGCCGAGCACCAGAACATGGTGCGCCATGAAACCGAGCGAGGAAATGACAATGGCCGGCGCCAACGGGA
>JAICUM010000577.1 GCA_025935855.1 Pirellulales bacterium
CCGCTGTCGGTCGAGTGGGAAGACTCCGGCATGGAGCGCACGCACGGCGCCCGCGAGGCCTGCGAGTTTGTCCGCAAGCTCGATTTCGCCCCGAGTAACGTGGCGTTCGACGCGGCGTTTGCGGAAGAGTAGCAGTTTCGATCACGCCAGCGTTGCGCCGTGGCATCCGCAATAGCCGCGATGCTACGCATCGCAGGGGCGGCGCGTCGCGGCTAGTTGCCTGTTGGCATGGTAGAATAGATGCGTGGATCAAGCATTAAAAACCATGCGCGTGTTTTCGATTGTCATCGCGCTGCTTTGCAGTGCGGCCGCCGCGCGCGCTGAGAGTTTGCCTTCCGATTCAACGCGTCGAGATGCTGAGCGCATCGGTTCGGTTCTCTACGTCCCCGGCGACATCTACAACGCGAGCGACTCTCACGGTAACGTGGCCGCGGATAAATCCGCGGCGGACGCCGCCTATGCGAAGGCGAGTCAAGCCGCCGAAGCCGGCGATGTTAGCGTGGCGCTGCGTGAAGCTTGCCGCGCGGTCGCCCTCAATTCCGATCATGCGGATGCACGGCGATTGCTCGGCTATCAGCGAGTCGGCGAGCATTGGGCCGGCCCTTACGCGCAGCAGATGCTTAAAACCGGGCAGATCTGGCGGCGCGAGTTCGGGTGGATCAAAGCGGCCGATGCGCCAAAGTACGAGCAAGGACTGCGACCTTCGGGCAGCGGATGGATCACCGCGGAAGACGACGCGCAGCGTCACGCCTCGATCGAGCGCGGCTGGGTCGTTCGCACCGATCACTTCCTCATCACGACGAACGTCGATCGGGCCGCTGGCGCCGAGCTGGCCGTGCGGCTTGAAACGCTGTACCAGCTCTGGCGGCAGCTCTTCGGCGAGTTTGCCATGACGCCCGCCGAACTGAAGGCCCGCCTGGACGGCAAAGATTCGTCCAAGTTCGCGAGCAAGCCCTTCCGCGTGATCTATCACCGCACTCGTGAGGAGTACAACGCCGCGCTGCTTCAGCGGCAGCCGCAGATCGGGATTACGCTGGGCATTTATTTTGACTCGGACCGCGAATCACACTTCTTCGCCGGCAAAGATCAGGATCCTGGCACGATCGCGCATGAAGCGGTGCATCAGTTTTTCTATGAGTCGGCGCCGCACGTCACGCGTCGCCTGACGGCGACGGCGAACACTTGGGCGGTCGAGGGCGTGGCGTGTTATTTTGAATCGCTGGTGGAGCGCGACAAGAGCGAGCCGACGCGAAGCTTTACCATCGGCACGCCGGACGCCGGCCGCAGTCCCGCGGCCCGGCACCGCCGCGTGGTCGATAATTACTACGTGCCGCTAGCGGAGCTGGCCGCCCTGGGCGTGACGGAGCTGCAACGCCGCGAGGACATTGCCCGCCTGTATAGCCAATCGGCGGGGTTGGCGTCCTTTTTTATGGATTACAATAACGGCGTTTACCGCAAGCCGTTCCGCGAGCTGCTGCTGGCCGTCTATGCTGGCCGAGATTCTGCCGATAAGGTGGTAAGCCTCACGGGCCGGTCGTTCGAGCAGTTGGACGCGGAGTATCTTAGTTTCATGAAGAGCCTGCCGGTGACGGCGGTCCTCGCGCCCTAGACACGATCATTGCGAACGAGTCTGGCCTGAACCTGAACCATCAATACGGAGTCATCTAATCATGTCGCTGATTCTTGCTCACGTGACGCAAAACGAGTTTCCCGCGGGTCTGGCGATGTTCGTGGCCGGGCTGGTTTTGGGCGTCGCGCTCAGTGCGTGCTATGGCTACTTCCGCGCCCGCGACTAGCATCGCCGCTGGTTGAAACGCAATTATTAGTCTTCAGAAGGTTAATCGAACGAGCGTGCCATGCCCACGTCCGAGGGGCATGTAACCACGAGCAACATGCCCACGTCGGCGGACCTCCGTGGGCATGGCACCCGTCGTTTTGCAATAGCAGTGCCGCTGGCCAGTTTGACTCCTGCTAAAGATTGACCGGCGCCCTCTGCAGGGATACCATCGACGGATTGAACTGCGGTGGCTGTAGCTCAATTGGCAGAGCGCCAGATTGTGATTCTGGAGGTCGTGGGTTCGATCCCCATCAGCCACCCTTCTTACGCCGGCCAGGCGCCGCCGCTTGGCTGGCGTTTTTTATTGCCGCGTCGAAGCGCTCCTTCATGGCCGACATCTCTTCTTCCGCGAGCATCGATCGGCCTGGCACGATGTACCTCGGCCGCGAGTACGACCTGGCCGCCCGAAAGGCGCTGCCAAAGCCGCTGCTGTTCGACACGGCTGATCTGACGACGCACGCCATCTGCGTCGGCATGACGGGCAGTGGCAAGACGGGGCTGTGCCTGTCGCTCTTAGAAGAAGCGGCGCTGAACGGTCTGCCGGCCGTGGCGATCGACCCGAAGGGCGACCTTGGCAACTTGCTGCTGGCGTTTCCCGAGCTGCGGCCGGCGGATTTTCGCCCGTGGATCGACACGAGCGTCGCCGCCCGCGAAGGGATCACGCCCGATCAACTCGCGGAGAAGACCGCCGACAAGTGGCGTGCAGGCCTGGCGGAATGGAACGAAGACGGGGACCGCATCCGGCGGTTCGCCCAGGCCGTCGACCGCGCGATCTACACGCCGGGCGCCTCGGCGGGGTTGCCGCTGGCGATTCTTAAATCATTCGCGGCGCCGCCGGCGGCGGTGATCGAGGACGCCGACACCTTTCGCGATCGCATCGACGCGGCGGCTTCCGGCGTGCTCGCGCTGGTGGGCGTCGAGGCGGACCCCGTGAACAGCCGCGAGCACATTCTGCTGGCCAAGGTGCTGGACGAAGCGTGGCGCGCCGGACGCAGCCTGCAGCTTGGCGACCTCATCCAGGAGCTCCAGCGGCCGCCGTTCAAAAGCGTCGGCGTCGTCGATCTCGAATCGTACTTCCCGGCGAAGGATCGGCACGAGCTGGGGATGAAGCTCAACAATCTGCTCGCGTCGCCGACGTTCGCCAACTGGCTGGAAGGCGAGCCGCTCGACTTCCAGCAGCTTCTATACACGGCCGAGGGAAAGCCGAGGCTGTCGATCCTGTCGATCGCCCACCTGAGCGACGCCGAGCGGATGTTCTTCGTGACGATGGTTCTGAACGAAGCCATTTCCTGGATGCG
>JAICUM010000108.1 GCA_025935855.1 Pirellulales bacterium
AGCTCTAACTTAAAAGCTTGCTTGAGCGGAAGGGCGAAGCTCACCAGGTCGGTCAGCACGCCTAGTGGGATGTCGGAAGACAAGAGCTCCTTCACTGGCGCGGTGGCCTTCACGCCTTCGGGGAGCTGCAAGGCCGTCTGGAAACGCTCGCTTAGCTCGAGCTGAACCATGTTGCGGTCGTCGGCGCCTTCGGCCGGATAGAAATCTTCGATCAGCTCGATTTCGGCGAGGCGGAATGAGCGTTCGGGCGGGAGCTCGCGGAGAATGCGCGCTCGGCGCGAGCCAAGGAGCATGATGTTGTAGCGGCCGTCGGGCAGTCGCTGGTGGGTCACGACCTTGCCCAGGCAGACATGCGGCAGGATGGCTGGGCGGCCGTCGTAGTCCGTCTCCCAGCCGGGGGCCAGGATGCTCATGGCGATCAGGCCGTCGCTGTCGAGGGCTTCGTTGAGCAACTCGCGGTACCGCGGCTCGAAAATGTGCAGCGGCTGCATGACGTGGGGAAACATCACCAAGTCGGGCAGCGGAAACAGGCGGGCGAGCCCGGAGAAGCGCGTTTCGTCGAAAATAAGTTGCTCAGCGTCCCAAGGAAGCATGACACGATCCGTTATCGTCAAGTATCGAATGGAAAGGAGAAGACGACGCGTCGGCAATCAGGCGCAGTGACTGGATCAGAGACGCGTCGTACGTCTTATGGCTACTCTTCGTCCACGCCGCTGAAGGCGGGATCGAGGTGAATTTCAGGAATCAGTTCCGGGTCGATATCGATGCGAGGGAAACTCTCGGTTGATTGCAACACGATTTCGAAGCACCGGTCGTACTGCGAGAGGAACGTCTCCAGATCGAGCCCCAAATAGGCCGGTCGGTATTCCTGCAGATAGTTGCGACTGGTGTGATAAACTTTTCGAGCGCCGTGGATGTTGCCATTTCCAAAGTGATGCAGCGCGACGGCGGCCTGGATCAGTCCTTGATAGAATTTGCGGGCTGGTCCGCGGTAGTCCGTCCACAACTCTTCCCAAGTTTCATGCGCTTCGAAGAAGTCGCAGTCGTTGAAGTACTTGATCCCCGCGCGGTAGAGCGAGTCGTTCGCTGAACTGTCGTCGGGCATCGAACTCGGCGCTCGCTGGTGCGTCGCCGCCACTGGCCGAATCGAATCGAAGAAATCACACCGGCGGCTGACCGTTGGTGGATTATAGGCGGGCGGTTTTCGGTGGGCCAGAAAGGGGGCCGGGAGAAATTTTGAGGCCGAATTTATCCGCTTAATGTCCATTGCACGCGCTAGACGACACTCGCGGGTTGACAGCGGACCGGCGCGTCCGGCAGATTGGCAGCCAGCTTTTCATTCAGGAGCAGGACTTGGGAATCAGCAAGCATTCGACACGGAAGAAGGCGCCGGCGAAGAAACCGGCGGGGACCGGGACTGAGAAGGCAGTCGGCGGTGTGGATGAACGCAAGACGCAGGCGGCGAAAGTGGTGCGGGCGCTGCGCAAGGAGTACCCGGACGCCCAATGCGCGCTGGTGCATCGCAACGCGTTCGAGCTACTCGTGGCGACGATTCTTTCCGCGCAGTGTACCGACGAGCGGGTGAACCTCGTCACGAAGGACTTGTTCAAGAAGTATCCGGGACCGGAAGCGTTCGCGAGAGCGCCGATCGGTGATATTGAGAAGGCGATTAAGAGCACCGGGTTCTTTCGCAACAAGGCCAAGAGCATCAAGGCGTGTTCGGCGGCGCTAGTCGAGGAGCACGGCGGCAAAGTGCCGCAGGATTTACCGACGCTGGTGGGGCTGGCCGGCGTCGGCCGGAAAACCGCGAACGTGGTGCTGGGCGTGGCGTTCGGCAAGGCGACGGGCGTCGTGGTGGACACGCACGTGGGACGGCTGAGCCGGCGGCTAGGGCTGACGGCCGAAGACGATCCGGCGAAGGTCGAGGCGGAGCTGATGGAGCTTTTGCCGAAGAAAGAATGGATCGACTTTTCGCACCGGATGATCTATCACGGTAGGCAGGTGTGCGTCGCGCGGCGGCCGCGATGCGAAGCGTGCGTGATGAAGTCGTTTTGCCCGAAGATCGGGGTGGATTTTGGCCGCGAATCACGCAAATAGGCGCGAATCGGAGAAAGGAACGAGAACTTCAAGCCCGACTCGTGAGGCGGTGACAGAGCCATGACGATTCTTCATCCGTGGAGGCAGCCATCGTTCTTCTCCTCATTTCGCGTCAATTCGCGAGATTCGCGGCAAAAGCCTTTTCTTGAACTAAATACCGTGTGACGGAGCGCTAGGGATGATTCTTTCGGGACAGGAGATCATGGCGCGGTTAGGGGGCGATATTAAAATAGATCCCTTCAAGCCGGCGGCGCTGAATCCCAACAGCTACAACCTTTCGCTGCACGACGAGCTGTTGGTCTATGAAGAGCTGGTGCTCGACATGGCCAAGGCCAACCGCGTGCGGCGGATTCCGATTCCGCGCGAGGGGTTGGTGCTCAGCCCGAACCAGCTTTACTTGGGGCGAACGGCGGAGCGCACCGAGACGCGGAATCTGGTGCCGCAGATCGAGGGGCGGTCATCCGTCGGCCGGCTGGGATTGTTCGTCCACGTGACGGCCGGGTTTGGCGACGTGGGGTTCTGCGGCTACTGGACGCTGGAGATGTTCGCCGTGCAGCCGGTGCGCATTTATCCCGGCGTGCCGATCTGCCAGATTTTCTATCACGAGATCGCCGGCGCGTTCGACGAGTACGACAGCAAGTACCAGCACAACCGCGACATCCAACCGAGCCTGTTGTTCAAGGAGCTGTGCGGCGAGGAGGAAGACCCGCAGCTGCCGCTGCGGTTTGATGCGGAGTTGTCGCGGGAATAGCCCTGCGCTAAGGCAACGTTTTTCGAGGCGCCCTAGTGAAACCGCCAATTGCGATTGCCGTTATTCTGATCGTCTGCGGCGCGGGAGCGATCCTATTGGCGCCTTCGCCAGATCCGCTTTCCATTCTGATTATGTGGGGTGGGGCGGCGCTCATTAGCGTCGCAGGATTCTTGTCAATTGGCCGATTACGCCGATAGCAATCTCATACCGCAAAGCACGGCAACGGTTCCTGGAACCTTTTTGGGTCCGGTGCGAAACTTTAGCGCGCCCTTACAGGGCTACGGGCCATTAGTTGTCTCCATTCCCAGGGCTGCGCCCTGGGCTGTCATAGCGCGGCCCTTCAGGCCTCAATGCCGCGCCTTCACCCATCACTTGATGTCTTGCAACGTGTATTCAGGCTCGTGGTCGCCGTAGGCGTGAGCGAGCCCCATGGCGGCAGTGTCGGACCAGGGCGAGTCCGTACCATTGATCGCGTCAGGCAACACGGTCACGATCAGCGGAGTGTTGGGACTCAGCTTGAACGGTTCATCCAAGATGATCCGTTCGCCGTCGAAATGGGCTGCAAGCGTGATGAATTGCATATAAGAGAACTTACGAGAGCGGAAGCGAGCATGCACGTCCGGGTTGCCCTGGTTGTTAGATTCTACATAATCGCGAAGTAGTTTTCGACGGCGTAGTCGAAGTATTCGCGGGTCATTTCGGGCGGCACGCTCATGTAGCGGCAGAAGTTGACGATCTGCAGTAAGAGGTCGCGTGGCTGGCAGCAGCGGAAGGGGCGGTTCGAGGCCCGGTAGTGCTTTTCGATGAGGTAGTCGAGCGCCGCCTGATCGAAGCGGATATTGAGCTTCGGCGCCATGATCTGGAAGAGCTGGCGGAATTCTTCCTCGCTGGGGTCGAGCACCTCGATTTTGTACGGGATGCGGCGCAGGAAGGCGTCGTCCACCAGGTCCTTCGGCTCCAGGTTCGTCGAGAAGATGATGAGCTGATCGAACGGCACTTGGATTTTCTTGCCGTTGCCCATCTGCAGGAAGTCGTAGCGCTTTTCCAGCGGCACGATCCAGCGATTCAGGAGCTCATCGGTGGTCATGCGCTGGCGGCCGAAGTCGTCGATCACCAGCGTGCCGCAGTTGCTTTTCAGTTGCACCGGAGCTTCGCTGATGTTAATGCCGGCGCTGGCGTTCACTTCCAGGGCGTCCATCGTGAGCTCGCCGCCGACGACGATGGTGGGCCGTTTGACGCGGACCCAGCGTTTATCGACTGGACGTGTTTGCAACGGGCCGGTGGGTTCGTTCAGCGGCGATTCAATGTGCAGTCCTGGGTCGAAGACTCGCATGATTTCGCCATCGACGTTGATCGCGCGCGGAATCCAAATGCAGTCGCCAAACGCTTGCGTCACTCGCTCGGCGATGCTCGTCTTGCCGTTGCCCGGGGCGCCGAACAGAAACAGGCCGCGGCCGGAATTCACGGCCGGGCCGAGGCGCTTGAGCATGTTCTTGTTGATCAACAGATCGGCGAAGGCCCGTTCCAGGTCGCGCTGCGTCGGGTGTTGCTTGGTGAGGCTTTGCTGGCCGACGCTGGCGCAGTAGCTGGGAAGCGGCACGGGGGCGGCGCCGAAGTAGCTGCAGTGTTCAGCCAGCTTTTTGGCCCGTTCGCGGCCGAGGTCGGTGAGCTGGTAGACGAAGTCGTTCATTGGGGCCGAGCCGCGGAACGCCACGAGCTGGGCGAGCTTCATGTCCTGCAGCACCGGGCCGAGCAGCCGGAAGGGGATCGCGTGCTGCTCGGAGAGGTCGCGGCCGCTGAGATCGCCGCAAGCGTTGAGGCACTTGAGCACGAGATGCTCGACCTGGCCATCGCTCAGGCCCGCCGACTTAAGCGACTGCGGCTCCAGCGGCCGCCAATGGCCGGCTTCTTCTTCCGGCGAGGGAATGGACGGCGTGGACCGCGTGGGCCGAGCGTGGATTTCGTTGGGATTGACCGGATGTGACGCTCGCGGCGATGGCGCGGCGGCCATCGCGGGCGCATCGGCGGCCGGCTGGTCGGCCTTCAGCGTTCCGTCGGCGATTTGATGGATGCGCGCGAGCAGCGATTCCAGGTCGTTGCCGGTACGCGGCGTTTCAGCAGGGCTTGTTGGTGCGTCGGGCAAGGCCATCGGTGAAATCGTTGGTGAAGTCTATGATGAGGCGAGAATGGCGCGGTTGGCGCACTCCGTCGGCGGCACAGATAATTCAGGCAAGCTATCTTACGTTGAAGAAAGCTGTCGCGCCGGCTGCCGCTTCGTTTGGGCGGCGCACATGAATCAATCGTTACCACCGGACCGGGCGCCGCCGCTGAACTACCAACATGCAATACGTCATCACTGCCGTTGGTCCGGATAATCGGGGGCTGGCTGACCCGATTGTGCATTGCGTCACGCAGCTCGGGGCGAACATCGCCGAGATACAGATGTTCGACCACGACGATGAGTCGGTGTTCTCGATGCTGACGCGGATTGAGCTGGAGCCGACGAAAGCGGGCGAGCTTGAGCAGGCGATCGTGGAGATCGGAGGGCGAACCGGGCTTTCAATTCGCACGTGGACGCCGCAACGGGGCAAGGAACTGCCGAAGCTGGCGATCTGTGCGACGTTTCGGCAAGAGACGCCGCGGGCGGTGCTGGAGGCGATTCGCACCGGGTACATTCGCGCGACCGCGGCGGCGCTGATCAGCAACCGGCAGGCGTGCCGGGGGCTGGCGGAGGAGTTCGGCGTGCCGTGGTTCTGCATCGGCGACGCGACGGGTAATGCGGATGACGAGCGGCTGATCGCGATCTGCGACGAGCTGGGCGTCGATTACCTCGTGCTCGCTCGGTACATGCGAATTCTGCCGCCGTCGAGCTGCTGGAAGTACGCCGGCGGGCGGATCATCAATCTGCACCATGGGCTGCTGCCAGCGTTTCCTGGGATTCGGCCGTATCATGACGCGTTCGCCGTGCGAATGCTGACGTACGGCGCGACATGCCACTTCATCGTGCCGGAGCTGGACGCGGGGAACCAGATCATTCACCAATCGACGTTCACCGTGCCGCCGGGCACGAGCCGCGAGGAGATCATCCGCCGCGGGCAGGAGCATAATGAGCCGCAGTGTTTGGTCGAGGGGGTGCGGCGGGTGGTCAGCGGCGAGGTGGTGATGCACTTCAATCGGGTGGTGGCCGTGCGATAAGGTAAAAGTGAACCGCGGATGGCACGGATGGCACGGATGAGAAATCGCGTTGATCATTTAATAGGTCGTTTTATATCCGCAGAATCCGTGTAATTTGCGGTTGAACTGTTGATGTTCTCTGTCGAGCTTGAATGTAGCGGCTGCGGATGGCGGACGCTTTGCGGTCAAGCGGAGATCGTGCGGCGACTGCGAGCGCTGAGGCTCTTTCGCCGGGCGAGTGATCCGCCGGAGGAAATTGTTCGCGAGGTGCTGCGATCGCATGGTTCGCAACTGACGTGCGATGTTTGCGGGAAGACCGGCTTGGCGGTTCGTTTGGATGCCGCCGATGGCGATGCCGAGTGGGAGCAGGTTGTCGTTTGCGAGATTTGCCGGCAGCCGATTCCTGACGAGCGGTTGGAGTTCAATCCGAAGGCGACGCGGTGTGCGCAGTGCCAGGACGCGACGGATCGCGGGCAGACCTTCGCGGAGCCGGAGTACTGTCCGAAATGCGGGTCGCTGTTGGAGCTGCGGGTGAGCCGTGGCGGCGGGTTGACCCGGTATAAAATGTGGTGTACCGGTAATCCGCCGTGCCGGCTTTAAGTGTCTCTGTTGTTGTGCGGCTAAACCGCAAGCGATGAACTAGCTCCCTTGATTGGATGGGCGGAATTGTCTGGGATGACATCGTTTCAATTGATCGCCACCTGTGCATTTGGATTAGAGGCGGTCGTCCGACGGGAGTTGGCGGCGCTTGGGTATGAGGCGCATGTGGCGCGGCCGGGAAGGTTGCGCTTTGAGGGCGACTTCTCGGCGATTGCGCGGACGAACCTTTGGCTGCGCTCAGCCGATCGCGTGCTCATTGAGCTGGCGGCGTTCGCGGCGGCTGATTTTGATGCGCTCTTCGAGACGACGCGCGAGCTGCCGGGGGAAGAATGGATCGCGGCCGACGCGGCCATCCCGGTGCGCGGCCGTTCGCATAGATCGCAGCTCACGAGCGTGCCGGCCGTTCAGCGGACGGTGAAGAAGGCGATCGTCGAGCGGCTCTTGGGCCGGCTGCCGGTGCTGTCGCTGCCGGAAACGGGTCCGGCGGCGGCGGTCGAGATTTCGCTCGTCGATAACGTCGCCACGGTCGATTTGGACACGACTGGCCAGGGATTGCATCGTCGCGGGTATCGCACGCTGGCAGCGGCGGCGCAGTTGCGCGAGACGCTGGCGGCGGCGATGGTGCAACTCAGTTTTTGGAAGCCGGAGCGGCCGCTGGTCGATCCTTTTTGCGGGACTGGAACGATTGTGATTGAGGCGGCGATGCTGGGGCGTAGGCTGGCGCCTGGACGCAATCGCTCGTTTGCGGCGGAGTTTTGGAACGCTAAGCCGCAAGCGTCGGCGTGGGCGGCGGCACGGGCAGAAGCGGCGGAGCTAGCGCTGCCGAGCTTGCCGCAACGGATTATCGGCTGCGACGCGAATGCGGAGTCGCTGAAGCTTGCCCGATATCACGCCGAGCGAGCTGGCGTCGCGGCGGACGTGCATTTTCAGCAGCACATGTTCTCGGAGCTTTCCAGCAGCCGGCAGTATGGATGCGTTATCACCAATCCGCCGTACGGCATGCGGATGGGAAGCGATGAAGAGATCGAGGCGCTCTATCGCTCGATGCCGGACGTGCTGCGGCGATTGAAGACGTGGTCGCATTTTATTTTGTCGGCGCGGCCGGACTTGGAAAGGCTGGTCGGGCAGCAGGCGGATCGGCGGCGGAAGCTTTACAACGGGCGGATTCCTTGCACGCTGTACCAGTTTTTTGGGCCGCGCCCGCCGCGACAAGACGATGATCATGGCGAGCAACGTGTTAGCCGGCATCGTCCCGATGCCGTGATGGCAGAGGAACAGGGTCGTCAGGAAATCGAAAGTGCGCGCGGCAGCGAGACGATGCCGGCTAACATGAAGGACGGTTGTGTTGAAAAAAGCAGGCCCGCGTTTGGGGGGCTGCGCGAGGAGGCGGCGCGGCAGGCGACCGAGTTTGGCAATCGGCTCAGCAAACTCGCTCGTCACCTGCGACGCTGGCCGACGAAGCGCGGCATTACTTGCTATCGGATTTACGACCGCGACATTCCGGAAGTGCCGCTGGCAGTGGATCGATACGAAGACGCGCTACACATCGCGGAGTACGAGCGGCCGCACGTGCGCACGCCTGCGGAGCATGCCGACTGGTTGGATCTTATGGTGAAGACGGCGGCTGAAGTGCTCGAAACGGCGAAGGAAAACGTCTTCGTCAAGCATCGGCAACGGCAGCGCGGAGCGGCGCAATACGACCGCGTGGCGGATCAGCAGGTCTTGCGCGTGGTCCACGAAGGCGGGCTGAAGTTTCAAGTGAATCTCTCAGACTATGTGGACACGGGGCTGTTTCTCGATCACCGCATCACGCGGTCGATGGTGCGGGAGCTGGCGTCCGGGGCGCGGGTGCTCAATCTGTTCTGTTACACGGGCGCCTTTACGGTATACGCGGCCTCAGGCGGGGCGGCGGAGACTGTTTCGGTCGATCTTTCGGCAAATTACTTGGAGTGGGTGGAAGAGAATTTGCGGCTGAATGGCTTTTCCGTGGGCGAGCAGCATCAACTGGTGCGGGCCGATTCCCGCGACTTCGTCGAGTCGCTAAGCCGCGAGCGGCTGTTTGACATCGCGGTGGTTGATCCGCCGACGTTTTCCAACAGCAAGCGGCTGGAGGATGACTGGGAAGTGCAGCGCGATCATGGGCCGCTGCTGGCGAGCGTGCTGAAGATCTTGCAGCCGGGCGGGATCATGTTTTTTTCGACGAACTCCCGGCGATTCAAGCTGGACGAAGCAGCGCTCAGCGGCGCGACCGTTCGCGAAATCACCAAGCAGACCATTCCCGAGGATTTCCGCAACAAGCGCATTCATCGCTGCTGGCGGATAATGAATTGAGCCGATTTCCGCCAGGACTGGTCAAATGAAAACAATCGCCTTATCAATTGCGTCACTTTTGCTAGGAATGGTCGTTGGGCTGCTCACTCGAATGGCCTCAACTAGTGGACCGATTGTGTGGCTTATTCTTACCGGGTGCGTCGTTGGTGTCTCACATGCGTTGCCATTCAGAGTTGCATTGGGCTTCGTTTTAATCAGCTCGCTTGCCTCTGTTGTTTTTCTAATTTGCCGCGATTGGGAAGAACAAAAACAGGAAGAGCTTTCGCACCGCTATCGCGACGGCCCGCTGACGCGGCGGGGCTGAAGCGGCTGATGCGCTCCGTGCGATCGGGTCGAGGAGTTGCTGCTGCGCGGCACCTTCAGCGGCGAGCGTCGCGTGATGGACGTGTGCGGAGAACTCTACCGACCATCGCGAATGGCACTGGACGTTCCTGGAGGTCGACGGCGTCTAGCCGACCAACAACGCCAGCGAGCGCGCCTTGCGACATGCCGTGATCTGGCGCAAACTGTCCTTCGGCCCGCAAAGCGCCGCAGGCACCCGGTTCGTCGAGACCATCCTAACCGTCGTCGCAACCTGCCGCCAACAACAACGACGCGTCTTCAAATACCTGACGGAAGCCATTCACGCGTGCGTGGCCGGAGGAACCATCCCGACACGAGTCCCCATTGCGTGAACGGTTACGTACGACGCTTACTTTCGCTTGCCTAGTACTCGACCATAACCATTGTCAACGGCGTAAGGAGTAGACACTAATGAACTTAATCACTCGGTCTTTTCTTTTTGGACTGTCGTGCTATGCGGCGACGGCCTTAGCGGCGCCTACGTTCAATATCGTTCAGCTAGGATTGGCCGACCCCGAACACACACGAAATGACGGCTACGAGTATAGTACTGCGATTCAAATGAATGAAACGGGGCAGGTTCGCGGGTATTCATCTCGCTACAACGGAGGCAGCACGGAATTGGGTCAGAGCGTCTGGCTATTCAATGGCACGACAACCATTGACATCGGTCTGACCGACTTGGAGCATACTCGCAATGATGGATACAAATACAGTTTTAACTATCCTAGTGGCTATAGCGAGTTGAATCACGCGGGGCAGGTCAGCGGTATGTCTGATCGCTTCAACGGTGGCAGCATGGATCTGGGGCAAAGTACCTGGCTGTACAACGGTACGTCGACGATCAACATCGGCATGACTGATGCTGCACACACTCGCAACGACGGCTACAAATACAGCCGCTCATATCAGCTAAACGACTCGGGGCAAGTCACCGGACAATCGCAACTTTTCAATGGTGGGACATCGATGGGCTTCAGTGCATGGCTGTACAATGGCGCAACAACAATCGATCTGACCCTTACCGGTCCCGAGTATACCCGCAATGACGGCTATAGAGCCAGCGGTGCATACGATCTAAACGAGTCCGGTTATGTCCAGGGCAGCTCACAGCGATACAGGGCCGGCAGCAGTGGCGTCGCCGCTGATTTGGGCAATAGTCAGTGGGTATATGACGGAACAAAGACGACGATCATAGGATTGATAGGAGCGGGATACACGCAAAACAACGGCTATAGAACTTCCTTTGCCGGCAAAATGAACCAGTCTGGACACGTATATGGTTATGCATATCGTTACAACGGCAGTTCACTTATGGGCGAAGGCGCCTGGCTGTACAACGGTGCGACAACACTTGACATCGGACTGAACGACGCCGCGCACACTCGCAATGATGGTTTCAATGACAGCCGAAGCGAGGGGATGAACGAGGCTGGGCAGGTCCGCGGATTTTCTTACCGCTTCAGCGGCAGCTCCGACTTGGGCCAAACGGCGTGGTTGTACAACGGAACAACGACGATCGACATCGGCCTCGTCGGCCCGGAGCACACCCGTAACGATGGCTACAAATACAGTGAAGCGGAAGAATTGAGCGAGGCCGGAGAGGTTATCGGATGGTCATCCCGATATAGCGGCAGCATCCCATTGGGGCGAAGCGCTTGGCTTTACAATGGCGCGACAACGATCAACATAGGCCTCACTGGCCCAGAACACACTCGCAACGACGGTTACAAAGAAAGCTATGCCGACGGCCTTAATGAAGTCGGACAAGTCATCGGTCATTCGATTCGATTCAAGGGCGGAGCGACCTCTTTGGGCCAAAGTGCGTGGCTTTACAACGGCACAACATCAGGCGATATCGGCCTGACGGATGCCGATCATACTC
>JAICUM010000023.1 GCA_025935855.1 Pirellulales bacterium
ACACGCCGTCACGCGCGCCGATCGCGAGCGTCTCAACGGTCATCGCGGCTGCGTCGTCTGGTTCACCGGCCTGAGCGGCTGCGGCAAGAGCACCGTCGCCAACGCCGTCGAGCAACTGCTGCACCAGCGCGGCGTACACACCTACGTCCTTGACGGCGACAACGTGCGCCACGGCCTGAACGCCACGCCGCAGATGCTCGCCGAGCGTTACGGCCAGGACTTCGCCGCTCGCTTCGGACTCGGGTTCGGCCAGCAGGACCGCGAAGAAAACATCCGCCGCGTCGGGGCCGTTGCCAAACTCATGTGCGACGCCGGGCTAATCGTCCTCACCGCATTCGTCAGCCCGTATCGGTCCGACCGCGACGCGGTTCGCGCGACGCTTGCCGCCGGCGACTTTATCGAAGTGTTCGTGGACGCCCCGCTGGAGGTATGCGAATCGCGCGATCCGAAGTGTCTGTACAAGAAGGCTCGGGCGGGCGAGCTCAAGGATTTCACCGGCATCGACGCCCCGTACGAAGCTCCACAGCATGCGGAACTGATCCTCAAGTCCGCCGAACGAGCTCCGACACAACTGGCGACCGAGGTGGTGGATTTTCTGACGAACGCGCGCAAGCTAATCGCCTGAAATGGAGATGACAAAGTTGTGTGCCGTTTTGTCACACCCCCATGCTAGCGGTCCTTCAACAAAGATTAACCGAACTCATGTTGACGCTGCTGCGCCAAGCCGGATAGATTGACGCCAGCGGATGATCCGGCCTTCTTGCATCGTGGTCCCGGTTTACATTGAGACGAGGCCGTCGTCCGACAGGGATGAGCTGACTTCTGCGATCAGCGGCGCATCGGAGGCGCTTTCGCGTAGGCACGCAGTTGGGGCAACTGCCGCGCGATAACGGAATCCGAGTAGCCGTACTCCCAAGCAGGGATTCGCTTGCGCGACGCCCTGCCTGGCCGGCATCCGCCAGGGCGCACTCGCAAGGAGGTCAGAACATGATTGAAATCGCTGGGGCGAGTCGCGGCGTTGGCGCCGCGCAAGGACTCTTTGCTTCCAAGGCCGCTGGGCACGACGACGAATCGCGCCTCGCCGCCACCCTTCGCCACACCCACGGCGTCGCCGACGGCAGCGTCCGGCCGGTCCCCGGCGACACGCGCGATGCCAAGGCTCGCGCCGTCGTCACCGAAATCACTCGCGAAATTGAGTCCCGCCTACCTGGCCGAATTCGGGATCTGAAAGTCACCGTGTCGGATGATCAGTTCGTACTTCGCGGCGTCTCGTCGTCTTATTATGTGAAGCAAGTTGCAGGCCACCTGGCGATGACGACGATGGACGCCCGCCTCTTGGGCCGCCTGGTCAACGAGATCGAAGTTCAAAGCTCGCGCTAACTGCCGCTGGGACCGTCATTCTCGTCGAAGCCTTCGAAGCGCACCGCGTTGGCGCGCTCGATCACTGGTGCTAGCGCCGCCTTCATTGCCTCTTCACCGCTCAAGAAGCTGAGCTCGATTCCCACTGCCCGCAACGGAATGCCCCCCAGCGCCGGCACCCGCAGCTTCACTAAGTCCTTTCGGGTACACACGAGCATCGTCGCGCCTATTTGCTTAGCCAGACGCGTCAAGTCTTCGACATCCTCGCGGCTGTAGGCATGGTGATCGGGAAATTCCCGCCAGGCGGCGATTGTCGCGCCCAGCGTTTCCAACGTGTGCCGAAAACCGGCCGGATTGCCAATCCCGCAAAAGCCTGCGATCGATTGCCCACGAATCGAATCAAGCGATTGGCTGCCGCCGGCCGAATCCACAAGCCGCGCCGGCCGATGCACCACCTCGCACCACGCCGCTTGCCGGCTTAGCGACAACGCACGCTCGCGGATAGCCGACCGCTGCTCGGTATCAATCATGTCCGCCCGGCTCAGCACGATCACCTGCGCCCGCCGCAAGCCGCGCACCGGCTCGCGCAGTGTTCCGCGAGGCAGTACATGATCGAAGCCGAACGGTTCGGTCGCGTCCAACAGCACAATGTCCAATTCTCGCGCCAACTGGCGATGTTGAAAGCCGTCGTCCAACAGCAACAGTTGCGAGGCGAGTTCGTCAACCGCGACCTCGGCCGACCCCGCCCGATCGGGATTCTGCAAGTGCGGCACATCCGGCAGGGCGAGTTCCAATTCGAGGGCCTCGTCGTTGACGCCGCCCTCTTCCGCCCGATAGCCGCGGCTGAGAATGGCGACCCGCACGTCTTCATTCCGTGCGTGGCGGGCGATCCACTCGACCATCGGCGTTTTCCCCGTGCCGCCCACGGTCAGATTACCGACGCTCACCACAGGCACAGCGGCATGGCGCCTTTCCCGCCGGCCCAGGTCAAATCGGCGATTGCGAAACGCCACCGCCCAGCCATAAGGCAAGCTGGCCGCCCGCAGCGCCGCGCGGCAAGCCGCCGCCGTAAGCCCACGGCGGCGTCCCGCAACGAGGTCCCGAAATGCTGTCGGTGTAATCAATTGATCGAAGGAATGTCACTCATGAACGGGGGGCGAATGAAGCTATTTCTGGGCTGCCATCCAAGCCAGTCCTTCGCGATTCTGAGAAATCTAACGCCGTAAACCAAGCCCATCGGCAACCTTTTTGCGATCCGTTGCGTCTTATCCAAGGCCCTCGACCCTATAATGGAACTCGACGCCCTGCCCTGCCGCTGCTCTCGGCAGAAGGAACTTTCATGCCGACCGTCGCTCCGCCGCCCAAACCTGCCAATCCGGTGCTCGTCGATAGCGAGCACTATATCGACGGCCAAATCCAGCGCACCCGTCGCGCCCTGAAGCTCGTCGACCTGATGGCCGGCCTGCTGACGCTGTCCATCGGCCTGTTGGCCTTTCTGTTCGTCGCCGCCCTCCTCGATCAATGGGTCATTCCAGGCGGCCTGGGCGACTTCGGCCGAGGCGCCCTGTTCGCCGTGCTGGCCTTCGGCGTCCTCTGGTACGCCTGGCGGCAATTCGTGCCGCTGCTTCGCTCGATCAACCCCGTGTACGCCGCCCACACGATCGAACGGGGCACGCCGACGCTCAAAAACAGCTTGCTGAACCTGCTGCTGTTCCGCACGCACCGCCGCGAGGTCTCGCCCCGCGTGTACCACGCGCTGGAGCAGCAAGCCGCCATGCGGCTTTCGATGTCTGAAATCGACATCGCCATCGACCGCTCCGCCCTCCTGCGGCTGGGCTACCTGCTGCTGGCAATTGTGGCCATGTGCGCGGTGTACGCGGTGCTCTCGCCGAAGAACATGGCCATTTCCGCCGTTCGCGTGTTGGCGCCGTGGACCGATGTGCCGCCGCCCAGCCGCGTGCAGATTCTCGACATCAAGCCGGGCGAAACTTCCGTGGCCAAGGGCGAGCGGCTCCCCGTCTCCGCCGACATCCACGGCCTGCGTGCTGATGAAACTGTGCGGCTACATTATTCGACGGTCGATGAACAGCTCGTCGATGAATCGCTGCCGATGAAGCTGCCGACCGCCGGCGGCCGGCGGTACGAAGGCCAATTGCCGCGCGGCGGCGACGCGGCCGCCGAGAGCGGCGTGCGGCAAGACCTTGTCTACTGGATCGAAGCCGGCGACGCCCGGTCGAAGAAGTTCAAGGCGAACGTTTTCTCCAAACCCACGATCGTCGTGCAAAAGGTCCAGTACAGGTATCCCGATTACACGGGCCAAGGCACAAAGGACGCGGCCAACACCGGCGACATTCATGGGCTCGAAGGGACGACGGTCACCATCAGCGCCTTGGCAAATCAGCCGATCAAATCGGCCTACGTCGATTTCGATGCCGACGGCGGGAACGATCTGGCGATGAAGGTCGAGGGCGACGACGCCACGGCAACGTTCCAGTTGGCGTTGCGAAAAGACCGCCGTATGCCGATGCACCCGTTTTATTCCCTGAGATTCACCACCACCGAAGGCCGCACGAACACGGACCCGCCGAAGTACCGCATCGACGTCACGCCCGACTACGCTCCGGAAGTTCGCATCACCACGCCCGAGGAACTGGAAAAAAACGTCCTCGCGGACGAAATCGTCTCCATCGGCGTCGAAGCGCGGGACCCCGACTTTGCCGTGCAGAACGTGCGGCTCGTCGGCAAGGTCGGCCAACGCGAGGTCGACGTCGCCACCCTCCTTTCAAAAGATCACGAAGGCCGCTTCAACAGGGCGTACCCGTTCAAACCGGCCGACGCGCAGCTCAAGCCGGGCGATACGCTCGAATACTGGGCCGAAGCCCAGGACAACCGCCGGCCAGAAGCCAACATTGCCTTCAGCGATCATCGCCAACTGAAGATCCTCGGCGGCAAGCAAGCTCCGCCAAACGCCCAGCAGCAGGGCAATCCCGGGCAGCAGGGAGGAAAGGGCCAGCAGGGCCAGAACGGCGGAGAGAATCAGAATCAGAACGGACAAGGCAGCGATCAGGGCCAAGCGGGCGGCTCGCAGGATGGAGGAAAGGCCGCCGCCGACAAAAAAGGCGGCGATCAATCCAAGGGCAAAGAAGCCGGAGGCGCCGCGGGCCAATCCGGCCAGAACGATAAGGGCCAAGATCAGAAGAACAACGGCCAAGGAGAATCGGCGGATGCGCAGTCCAAGGACCAGCAACCCAACGACCAGCAACAACCCGGCGGCGCCAACGGCCAGGGCGATAACAAACAACAACCACAAAACGGCAAGCAGCAGGGCGAGCCGCAGCAAGGCAACAACTCAAACAACGGCGCCGGCGGCGGCAACAGCGCTCAGCCGCAGTCCAAGTCGCCCCAGCAAGGCGGCTCAAAGCAGCAGTCCGGCGAGTCCGCTGGCGGCGGTCAGCAAAACCAGCCGCAAAACGCCGACCAACAACCCGGCCAGGCGTCCTCCGAAAAATCGCAGAACGGAGACAAGCCGCAAAACGGGCAAACGAAAAACGGCGGATCCCAAGGCGGCCAGCCGCAGCAAGTCCAACCGCGAGAAGGCGAGGCCAAAGGCGCTCAGCACGGCGAACAGAACAGCAAAGTCTCGTCCAAGGGCGACGCCGATGGCGACGCCATCAAGCGGATGCTCGAGCACATGAAGCAGCAGGACGCCAAGTCCGGTAAACCAGGCAGTGAAGATAACTCGAACGCGACGCAACAAGGCCAGTCGCCGAAGGAAGGCCAGCAACAGCCCGGCGCTCAGGCCAAGAACGAGCAAAGCGGCGAGCCAAATCAGCAGTCGAACGATGCGACCGGCGCCAAACAATCTGACAATCCTCAGAATGCCGCCGATCAATCGAAGAAGCCCGGCGCCTCACAGCAATCGGCCGCCAAACCCAACTCCGCACAAGGCGACAACAACTCCGCTCAATCTTCCGGCGGGCGACAAAACCAACAAACGCCTAAAGGCAATGGTAAGCAATCGGGCCAGCCCCAAGGCGCCGCCAAGTCCGCTGACGCCAAGACTCAAGAGGGCAACAGACAAGAGAACAACGGGCAGTCCTCCCCCGAAGGCGCGATGGATCAAAACAATCAGAATCCAAGCGCCGGCCGGGATTCCAACGACCAGCAAGGCGCGCCGGTCGATCCGTCCGTTCCCAAGCAAACGCGCGAGAAGCCCGGCGCCGAAAAGCGCTCCGGCGAAGACAAGAACCAAGAAACGCCCACCACCGCGGAAAAGAACCGCGAAAGTAACTCGCGCGGCGATCAGAATGGCTCCCAGGCCGGCGGCGGCGCCAAAGGCGCGGGCCAACAGGCTCAAGCCAAGGGAAAAGGCGACCCCGGCCAGCACGAAGCCGCCGACCAAGGCGCCAGCCAGGCCGATGAGAAAGGCCCCGGCGAAACCGGCGACGAGGCCGGCAAGGACCAACTCACGAGCGGCAAAACCGGCCAATCCAGCGGCGACCAAAAAGGCCCCGGAACCAAACAACGCGACTCAAAGACTGGCGAGTCCGCTTCAGCGGGCGGGCCCACCAAAGGCGGTGACACTCATGATCAAACCGCCGCCAACCAACAAGACAAACAACAAGCCAAACCCGAAAAACAAACCAACGCCAACCAAGACGAAAAGCAAGCCAACCAAAAACCCCAAGACGCCAAAGGCAACAACGCCTCCAACTCACCCCCCGGCCAACCAAACGGCCAGCCATCCAGCCAACAGCCCGGCCAACAAGGAACCACCGGCGCCACCCCGCCGCAAGCGGGCGGCCATGGCGGCCCCGCAGGCGACGTGAAGCCTTCCACCAGTGAGTCCGAAAACAAAGAAGACAAAGCCAACCTCAACTTCGCCCGCGAGCAAACCGACCTCGTTCTCGAACGCCTCGACAGCCAGCTTGCCAAGAAGCAGGTCGATCCGAGTTTGCTTAAAAGCCTCGGTTGGTCCGAAGACGACCTTCGGCAGTTCGTCGCCCGGTGGAAAGACCTCAAAGCCAAAGCCGAGAAGGACCCGAACGACGCCGGCGCCAATCGCGAACTCGACGCGGCCCTCCGCAGCCTGGGCCTACGTCCGCAAGGCCCGACACGAATCCGCGGCTCGGCCAAGGCGGATCAAATCAAGAACCTGAACGACGCCTACCGCGGCCGCGCGCCGCTGGAGTACGCCGAGCGCGTGCGCCTCTACAACAAGGACGTAGCCTCGCAAGGCACAAATCAAAGCACGGACGAGACCGGCAAATAGTCCTAAGGGCTTTATGCCGCTCGTCGAAGACCACCGCCGCTTGCGGCTTAGCGAAGTCTACGAGATCGTCCCCAACTACGTCCCCCGCGCTCGCTTTCCCGCCGGCGTGCCGCCCACTGCGCCCCCCGCACGCCCCGCGCGCGGCTCATCCGGATCATCGTCCCGCGCATCGGCCACGTCGAAGTTTCCGCTCCCCATGGCCTCTTCAAGCTCGCCGACGACGGGGTCGCCCCGCCCCTCGTTCGTGCCGGCCAGGCCGCCGCTCGGTCCGCCGCCACCCATCTCGCCCACCGCATGAACGCCGCCGCCGGTTCGACGGGTTTGACGATTACGGTCGGCGATTTCGTCCGAAAACGGCGTTTCATCTGGATTGAAGTCGCTCTCGCCCATTTCACCTTCGGGCGCCAGCGTATCGTCCGGCGTGCGCGGCCGGCCATTGTTGATGTTCGCCTCCGGCGCTCGCGGCGCCTTATCCGCGCACTTGATGCAATACCGCGCGTAAGGAATCGCATCCAGCCGCGCCGCCGAAATATCGCGTCCGCACATCTCGCACTTGCCATACGTGCCGTCGTCCAGCCGCTTGATCGCCGCCTGCACCTCGTTGGCCAGGTACTCTTCGTTTTCAAGAAGCGTCGCGTTCAAATCGTGCAGGTACTCTTCGGTGCCGCCGTCGCCGAGGTGGAAGGGCACATTTGAAAGCTCGTTAGCCGCCTGACCGCCGGCGGGGGCGAGCGTCTGTTCCGTAATCGCCGACACCTCAGGCCGCAATCGGGCCCGCAATGCCTCCAACTTCCGGCGAATATTATCCTGTTTAGCGGCGGGCATGATTCCAGTCTCCTCGGGGATTGATCGCGATTCGGCGAGATATTCGGGCAAATCCCATGCCGCCAACAAGACGCAGCCGATCGCGTCGCTCCTAACGTTAGCGCAAAGCTCTCGCTGGCTGCCAACGACTCATGGTGTTAGCCTGGAAACTCGATCTCCAATCCGTATTTGCGTCCCTGTGCCTGCACGCCGCCCATGGCAATCATTCCTCGGTATCTGGTCGCCTTTCATCCGAAGCGCGTCTCGCACCACTTCGTGGATGTGTTGGTGATCGGCGGCGGCATCGCCGGCCTGCGAGCCACGATGGCCCTTGATCCCCGGCTGACGGCGCTGGTCGTCTCGAAAGATCAGCTCCAGGAATCCAACAGCAGCTACGCGCAAGGCGGCATCGCCGGCGTTTTGGGCGCCGACGACACCTTCGAGAACCACGTCGAGGACACGCTCATCGCCGGCGCCGGTTTGTGCGAGCCGGAAGTTGTCGAGATGGTCGTTCGTGAAGCGCCCGGCCACATCCGTCAGCTCATCGAGTGGGGCACCTCGTTCGACGAATCGGAAGGCGAATTGCTCCTCGGCCGCGAGGGCGGTCACAGCCACAACCGCATCGTACACGCGCTCGGCGACGCGACTGGTCAGGAAATCATGCGGGCCATGATCACCCGCGCCCGCCACGTCCTCCAAGCGCAGTTCTGGCAGAACACCTTCACCATCGATCTCTTGACTAATGAGGGCGTCTGCTGCGGCGCACTCGTCTGGAACGAACGCCACGGCAAAACCTACGTCTGGGCCAAGCAAACCATCCTCGCCACCGGCGGCGCAGGGCAGATCTTCCGCGAGACGACCAACCCCGCGGTCGCCACTGGCGACGGCCACGCCGCCGCCTATCGCGCCGGCGCCGAGCTGGCCGACATGGAGTTCATGCAGTTCCACCCCACCGTGCTTTACATCGCCGGCAGCAGCCGCAGTTTGATCACCGAGGCCATGCGCGGCGAAGGCGGCCGATTGCTCGACGTACACGGCGTGCGGTTTATGCCTGAATACGATCCGCGGGCCGAGCTTGCTCCGCGCGACGTCGTCAGCCAGGCCATCTCCGACCGCATGGAGCGCACACACCATCCCTGCGTGTACCTCGACATGAGCCATCTCGATCCCGAGAAGGTCCGCAAGCGCTTCCCAGGGATTGCCCAGCGCTGTCGTGAGTTCGGCATCGACATCGCTACCGACCGCATCCCCGTGCGCCCCGGCGCCCACTACCTCGTCGGCGGCGTGAAGGTTGATCTCCATGGCCGCACTTCCCTGAAGGGCCTGCTCGCCGCCGGCGAGGTAACCAGCAGCGGACTGCACGGCGCGAACCGCCTCGCCTCCAACAGCTTGCTCGAAGGCCTCGTCTTTGGCGCACGCGCCGGCGAGGCGGCTTCAGCAGCCGCGCTGCAGATGCCCGACTCGTACACGGCCATTCCCTTGGAGAACAAGCCCCTCCCCCCGCCGCGTGAACACCTCGACCTGCAAGACATCCGTAACTCACTCAAGAGCCTCATGTGGCGCGCCGCCGGCGTTCAGCGCGGCGGCGAAGGCCTCCGCGAAGCGGCCCGCACCATCGAAGCGTGGGAGCGCTACGCGCTGAGCCAACAATTCAAGACGGCCGACGGCTGGGAGCTGCAGAACATGCTCATCGTCTCTCAGGTCATGATCGCCGCCGCCCTCCGCCGGGAAGAATCCCGCGGCGTCCACCTCCGCAGCGACTTTCCCGTGCAAGACGACCAACACTGGAAAGTGCGGCTAAGCGACCGGCGGGATTGATGCGCCGCAAGATTCACCACGCGGCGAAAAGTCGCTTCAATGTTTGGCCAACAAGCTGCTGATCCGCCGGCGTAATTCGCCCAAGCCGGCGCAAAACGCTTTGCTTTCCGACCGTGGCAAGCTTGTCCACGCGCACATAGGAAAGTGCCAATAAGCCGGCCGAACTCCAATCGGCTAGCGAAACATCAAACGCGGAACGCCCGGCATGGGTCGTCACCCGAGCTACTAACACGTCCTGATCGCCTTGGTCGAATACCACCAGCGCCGGGCGCTGCTTGTTTTGCGAGGCATCCGCAAAGGGAAAACGTACTAGAACGACGTCACCCGGCAGGTAGTTCGTCATAAATCGCGTCGCCGGGACCGTATCCGTCCAAGAATTGTTCCAACGTCAATCGTCGCCAATCGGCGTCTTCTCCTTGGTCAGCAGTCGCCAAGACAACGAACAGCTTCTGGCCGAGTGAGAGCGATTCGGCAATTTCCGCCGGAACGCGAAGCGTCTGATCGGAGCTCAGCTCGCCTTGAAACTGCCAGGAAGCCATATTTCAAATTCTCAAGAATCGCGTTCAGAACAAGGCTGCTAGAGACCACCTCTAAGTCTCATCGTACCTTCGTTTCATTCTAGGTTTTCAGTTTGGGGCCTACAAACTCGTCTCCTTTCACCTGAAGCGGAGATTTTTGGCCAGCCGCCCGAACCCCCCGCCCCACGCCCCCGTAGCGGACAGGTATAGACAGCCGAAAATGACCCGGTTAGGCTTGCGCCTGCGATCCAGGCGTTTCGCGCGTTCCTGGGCGATTTGCCCGCCGCGCCATCGCCATAAACGCTGCCCCGGCAGCACCTTACCGCTCGCAGGCGGATTCTCCCCGCGCGAGCACAAGCGGTCCACCCCCGGACCGTTTCCGTAGAGTCACTGGCGCCGAGTCAGCGCCTAGGCGAACAATGCGTCTACCGACGCGATGTACGCCAGCAAAATCATCGAGCGAATGCACGGAGTCATCCCCGCATGAGTGGAAGTTTCAGCGAGCGTCCTCGCGTCGCCGAGTACGTCCCCGTCCAATTGGCCGACGAGCCGATGATCGAGGCCGCCGGCCTCTCGAAGTTCTACGGCAACTTCGCCGCCTGCCGCGACGTCACCTTCGCCATCAACAAGGGCGAGGTCGCTGCCTTCCTCGGACCCAACGGCGCCGGCAAGAGCACCACCATGAAGCTGCTCACTGGCTACCTGGCGCCGTCGGCCGGAACGTCCCGCATCGCCGGCTTCAACATGGCCAGCGAGCGGCTGCTCGGCGCCGAGCGCCTGGGTTACCTGCCGGAAAACGGCCCCCTCTACCCGGACATGTCACCGCGGAGTCTGCTCACCTTCTTCGGCAACGCCCGCGGCCTCTCCGGCATGGAGCTTCGCCGCCGCATTGAAAGCGTGATCGGCATCTGTCATCTGGAAGCCGTGATCGGCAAGCCGATCGGCAAGCTTTCCAAAGGCTACCGTCAACGCGTCGGCATGGCCCAGGCCCTGCTGCATGACCCGGACGTGCTGATTCTCGACGAGCCGACCGCCGGCCTCGATCCAAATCAAATCCGTGAAGTCCGCCGCCTCATCCGCGAGCTCGGCGAGACGAAAACCATCCTGCTTTCGACGCACATCCTGCAAGAGGTCGAAGCGATGTGCAACCGCGTGCTGTTCATCAACGAAGGCCGAATCGTCTTCGACGGCTCCCCGCAAGACCTCGCCGAAGACAAGCAGAATCTCGACGAGCGCTTCCACGAGCTGTCGCGCGGCGCGCACATGACATAAGACATAAGAATTAAATTCCAGTACGCGCTCCCCTACGGCGGACCTTCGGGTCGCGGCTAAACCAAGTCATTCCGTCATCTACTCACCACTCACCACTCGCTCCCTAAGCCCATGAAGTGGCACGTCCTTACCGCAATCTTTAAGCGTAACTTCATCAGTTACTTCTCCAGCCCCACCGGGTACGTCTTTATCTGCGTATTCGTGGTGCTCAGCGCGCTGGCCACGTTCTGGCCGCCCGAGTTCTTCGCCAACAATCTGGCGAATCTCGATCAGCTCAGCCGTTGGCTGCCGTTCATCATGCTGGTCTTCATCCCGGCCATCACGATGAGCAGTTGGGCTGAGGAACGCCATCAAGGCACCGACGAGCTGCTGCTCACCCTACCAGCCAGCGATTTCGACGTCGTCCTCGGCAAATACCTGGCCGGCGTCGCCATCTTCACCGTGTCGCTGTTGTTTTCCGCGCTCTCGATTTTCACGGTCTTCAAATACGGGCTCGGTGATCCGGACCTCGGCCTCTTCATCAGCACGTATATCGGCTACTGGTTCATCGGCATCGCCATGATCGCCGTGGGCATGGTCGCGTCGTTTCTCACCTCGAACCTTACCGTCGGCTTCATCCTCGGCACGCTTTTCAACATGCCGCTGGCACTGTTTGGCGTGGCCGACTGGATCGTCAAAGATCCCACTTGGGCCGAACGCATCCGCCGCTGGAGCGCCATCCGCCAATTTGGCGACTTCCAGCGCGGCGTCATCAGCCTGGGCGGCATGGCTTATTTCGTCGGCCTGGCCGCCGTAATGCTCTACATCTCGATGATTCTCATCGGCCGCCGCCACTGGCAGGCCCGCGAGGATGGCCACTACATGCTCGGCCACTATCTCGCGCGGGCCATCGCTCTCGCGGTCATCGCGATCGGCGTTACCGTCATCATTCAGGACCGCAACTTCCTCCGCGCCGACGTCAGCAGCGAGAAGCTCAGTTCCGTGGCGCCCGAAACGCGCGAGCTTCTCAAACAGCTTCGCGACAACAAAGACGTCCACTCGATCAAGGTGGACGCCTATGTCAGCCCCGAAGTCCCCACTGAATACGCTCCGGTCAAGCTGAATCTCAAATCCACTCTCGAAGAGTTCCGCGCCCTCGGCGGCGGCAAAATCGAGGTCGCCATTCACGAAATCGAAAACTTCGGTCCCGAAGCTGAAAACGCCGAGAAGAACTTCGGCATCATTCCGCAGGAGCAAGTCGTCACAGCCAATGGCGAGCAGAAGAACGTCGAATTCCTGATGGGCATGGCCGTCACCTCGCAAACCGGCGAGAAGGTCGTCGCCAAATTCCTCAACAAAGGCGTTCCCATCGAGTACGAGCTGATCCGCTCGATCATGACCGTCGCCGACAAGCACCGCAAAAAACTCGGCGTCATCGACTCCGGCATCCGCATCATGAGCCCCGATGGCTCCGAGCGAGGCGAATGGCCGCTCGTGTCCGAGCTACGCAAGCAGTACGAGGTTGTCAGCGTCGATCCCGCGCAGCCGATCCATGGCAACTACGACGTGCTCTTGGCGGTGCAGCCCTCGATGCTCAGCCCCGAGGCGTTCGATCACTTCGTGGACGCGGTGCGCAGTGGCGTGCCGACGGCCATCCTCGAAGATCCGATGCCTTACTTCTACCCGCCGTCGATCCCTGGCACCGCCGAGCCCAAGCAGTCCCAGATGATGGGCATGTTCGGTGGCGGCCAGCCCGAGCCGAAGGGCGACATCGAACAGCTTTGGAAACTGCTGGGCGTGAAAGTGAACGGCGGCGAAGTCGTCTGGCAGGCCTACGCCCCCGAGCAGAGCGTGCGCACCATGCAGGATTACCAGTGGGTGTTCATCGACAAAGGCAATGGCGCCCCCAAGCCGTTTAACGAAGACCTGGAAATCTCCTCCGGCCTGAACCAGCTTCTGTTCCTGTACCCGGGCGCCATTCGCAGGGTTGACGACTCCAAGCTGAAATTCGAGCAGGTCCTGCAAACCGGAGCCGATAACTCCGGCACAGTCCGAGCCAGCGTCCTGGCGCGGTTCGATCCCCAGCGGCCCAACCCGAACCGCGAGGGCCTGCCGCGCACCCTCGGCAACGGCGGCTCAATCATCGCCGCGGCCATCAAGGGTCCGGCCCCGGAAGAGGAAGCCGCCCTGAACGCTCCGAAGGAAAAAGGGAAGGACACAGCCGACACGGCCGAGAACGTCGAGAAGAAGAACGAGAAAAAGAAGGACATGAACGTCATTCTCGTCAGCGACATCGACTGGATCATCCCCAGCTTCTTCTACATCCGCGAAGGCGGCGAGGAGCGGTTCCTGCCCGCCACGCAGAACGTGCCGTTCATTCTGAACATCTTGGACGAACTGGCCGGCGACAGCCGCTTCATCGACATTCGTAAGCGGGCCCGCGAGCACCGCACGCTCACCAAAATCGACGAAGCGACCTACGACAGCCGCAAGCAAGCCAACGAAGATGAAGACAAGTTCATCTCCCAGATCGACAAGGAAGAGCAGGATGCTCGAAAGTCGATGAACGACAAGATCGAGCAGGTCGAAGGCCGCACCGATCTGAA
The DNA here is from genome assembly GCA_025935855.1 of Pirellulales bacterium. Lineage (GTDB taxonomy): Bacteria > Planctomycetota > Planctomycetia > Pirellulales > Lacipirellulaceae > Lacipirellula. Next base: position 13,629 of record JAICUM010000023.1, read on the forward strand.
CCAAATGGAAAAGAGCGTGCTCCTGGAACAGGTCCGCATGCGCGAGCAAGACAAGCTCGACGCCCGCGTCCGCAGCCTGGCCGAGGAGCGCAAGAGTAAAGTCAAGGAAATTCGCTACGGCCTGGAGCAAAACGTCCGCAGCGTCCAGGACACGTACAAATTCCTGGCGATCCTGATTCCTCCCATCCCGCCGCTGCTGTTGGCGCTCGCCGTGTTCTTCCGCCGTCGAGAGCTAGAACGCCAAGGCGTCGCCCGGGAGCGATTGAAATAGAAAAGCAATAACGCCTCACGCGAATACGCAAAGAAAAAACCGCTGACGCCGCGAATCTCGCGAATTGGCGCGAACCCCAACGATCGTCGCTTACATCAACTTTCATAACAATCACTTCTTATTTGCGTTGATTAGCGAGATTAGCGGCAAAAAACTCTGCGTCATGCTTTGCATGAGACCTTCTAAAATCTGAAATCTCAACTTTGAAATAGAGATCTCCGCACGCCATGTCCGAATCCATCAGAACCATCACGTTCGTCTGCATCGCCGCAGTGTCGATCGCCGCCGCCTATTTCATCGATCGCCCGGCTAGCGCCGTCAACTCGGCAAGCCTGGTCAACACGCCGCTCACCAAAGACTTTGAAGTCGATGCGCCTAAGCGGCTGAAGGTCATCAAGTGGGATCCCGCGACGGCCGAGACCAAGCAGTTCGAGGTCGCCTCGGTGGACGGCGTCTGGCGCATCCCCTCCAAGGAAAACTACCCCGCGGACGCCACGCGGCAGATGGCCTCAGCCGCCAACGCGCTGATCGACCGCAAAATCCTCCGCGTCGCCGCGCAAACGGCGGACGCCCACGCCGAACTCGGCGTTGTCGATCCGCTCTCACCGAAGCTCACCTCCAGCAGCAAGGGCGTCGGCACGCACGTCGTCATGAAGGACGCCAACGGCGACGACCTGGTCGATCTCATCATCGGCGACAAGGTGAAGGACGCCACCGGCCAGCGCTACGTCCGCAATGCCAAGTCCGACGTCGTGTACGTCGTCGAAGTTAATCCGGACAACCTATCCACCAGTTTTGCGGACTGGATTGAAGCCGATCTGCTCAAGCTCAGCCCGTTCGACATCCGTCGCGTCTTCATCAACGATTACTCGGCCGATCTCGGCTTCGGCATGACGGCCGACGGCCACATCGCGCCGCACGTCAGTTGGAACCGCCGCAACGAGTTTACGCTCGCCTACGACAACAAGGATTCCAAGTGGAACCTGGCCGACATCAAAAAATACGACAAGTCCAAGAAGGAAATGGTCCCCGGCAAGCTGGCCGACGATGAAGAGCTGAACCAGGACGCGCTCAACGAGCTGCGCAATGCCCTGGACGATTTGCAGATTGTCGACGTCGTCCGCAAGCCCTCGGGCCTGAGCTCTGATCTGAAAGCCGGCGCCGAATTCCTCAACAAGAAGGAAGCCATCCAGGACCTGATCGACAAAGGCTTTTCGCCCGTACCGCTGAAACCCGGCGCCGATCCGGAAATCCTCTCCAGCGAAGGCGAAGTCGTTTGCACGCTGCGCGACGGCGTCGAGTACGTCCTCCGCTTCGGCCAACTGCAAATCCAAACCGAAAGCGCGGGCGACACAGCCGATTCCACCGGCGAGACCGCTTCAGCGGCCGAGAAAGGCAAAGAAGCGAAACCCGGCGAGAAAAAGGCAGGCGAAAAGAAAGACTCCGACGGGAAGAACCTGCGCCGCTATCTGTTCGTGATGGCCCGCTTCAACAAGGACATCATCGAAAAGCCCAAGCTGAAAGAAGTTCCCGCAGCAGCCCCCGCTTCTGAAAAGCCCGCCGCAGGCGAGCCCACTTCAGCGGGCGGGCCCCCAGCCGGCGGCGACGAACCCGCCGCCGCCGACAAACCGGAACCGACGGACGAAACCAGTCCCGCCAAGCCCAAAGAAGAACCCAAGCCCAACGCCGACAAAAAAGAAGAACCCAAACCCGAGGCGCCGAAAGACCAAAAGCCCGGCGAGCCCGCTTCAGCGGGCGGGCCCGCGGACGCCAAACCCGCCGACAAACAAGCCGAAGGCGACGCCAACAAAAAGGCCGAAGCCGACAAAGCCGCCGCCGAGCGCAAGGCCGTCGAAGACGAGAACAAACGCGCCCAGGACGAGTACAACCGCACGGTCGAGTCCGGCCAGAAAAAGGTCAAGGAGCTCAACGAGCGCTTCGGCGATTGGTACTATGTCATCTCGAACGACGTGTACAAAAAGATCCACCTCGGCCGCGACCAGGTAATCAAAAAGAAAGCCAAGCCCGAAGACGCCAAGGACGCGAAGGCCGCCGCGCCCAACCCGCTCTCCGGCCTCCCCAACCTCCCCGGCGCCGCCAGCGAACCCGCCGCGCCCCCGCAACCCGGCGAGGGTGCCGCGGCGCCGCAACCGGGCGAGTCCGCTTCAGCGGGCGGGCCTTCCGACGCCGCCAAGAAACCAGCCGACACCCAATAGTCGCATTCAAGCTTCCGCTGCAATACCCGCCGCCGCGAACAACATTAGTTGTTCATGGCGGCGGTTTTCTTTTGCTGCCGCTGTCCAAGGCGGCCCCAGCGCCGTCCACCGCGTGTTGAAACACACTCAAAGACAGTGCGTGGGAGTACTATGGGCTCAATCCGCCGTAAGATTACCGTATTGTTAGCCATCGCTTGCATTCTTGTCGCCTGCCAGCAGCGGGCCCACGCCGCCCTCTCCGCAACGGCGACTGTTTCCACCAGTTCCACGAGCGCTCCGTACCACTACGCCATCGACCTCCACAACACCGGCGACACGAACATCGGCACGCTCTGGTTCGCCTGGACCACCTATCTCGGCTTCTACCAGTACAACTACCTGCCCACCTCTCCCACAGGCGTCGTCGCGCCCACCGGCTGGATCGCTCCCGTCACGCACAACGGGCCCGGCGACGGCTACGGAATCGAGTTCTACAACATCTCCGGCAGCCCCATCGCGCCCGGCGGCAGCGGCCAGTTCCAGTTCACCTCGAACGAATCGCCCGCCGTCCTCGCCGGCAACTCCTATCTCCCGCCCGACAAGGTCGCCACGTCCTTCGTCTACGCCGGCTTCCCGCAGCAGGATCCCGGCCTCAAGTTCACGCCGGCCGTCTCTGCCGTCCCGGAGCCGGCGACGCTCGCCCTCTTCAGCCTAGGCGCTACATTCCTATTGAGATTCCACCGGAACAAGCGCCGCTCGCGAGCAGGAACGCCGAGCGCGCTCCAATAAAAAAAGCAGCCCTCTCGCCACGGCGAGAAGGCTGCTTGAAATCACCTGCTTCACGCGTTCGGCAAATCGCCTTAGGCCTCCATTCGCCGCACCATCTTGCGGCCCAGCGCTCCGGCCGCCGTCACCGCACAGGCCAGGCCGCCGAACAAAAACGCGCCCGCCTCCGGCACCGCCGACACGGAAGCAATGTTATCCAAGGCCACCGAGTTGGCGTTGCCAACTTCTCCATTCAAGTGGAAGAAGTACTCGTCCGTGACAACGTTCGTCTTGCCGCTGGTCCAAAAGGCGTAATTGCTGAGCTGGAGATTGTTGTTGACGTAAGCGTCAAGCTTCCCTGTCGAGTAGTCAGCCACGATCTTCAAGCTGTACTGCACGCCTTCGGTATAGTTAAAAAAGGGAACCAGGGTCGTGTTGTCCTGCGTCCGGAAGGCGAATACCCCGCCGCTGGCGCTGGTGGGCGCCGCGGCAAAGCGAAACGCCCAGTCCGCTCCCTGATCCGACGCCGTGAACGTGTTCATTCCCAACAAAATGCCGGCGGTTCCGCCCGTGCTCAGCGCCTTTGGTTGAGAGGTGGCGTTGGTCGGCGCGCTTAGGACATTCACATTGAACGACATCTGAACCTGCTGCGCCGCGAGGTTAAAGCCGTTCACGTCCATATACAACGCGCCCAGCTGCGCATTGCTCGAGTTAGTCGTGAAGACTGCTTCCTTCGAGCCGCCCGAAGGATTGCCGACCACGACGGTCCCGCTGGCCGCGGTTGGCGGGACATCGCCGGGATCAGGCTGTGTGGGGTAGGTAAAGCCGCCAATCGCGGAGGGCACAGTCATCGGATCGCCCACCGTCGTGGAAGTGGCCGGCATGGCGCCGGTCGTGTCGCCTTCAAAATTGATGTCGATCACCGCCGTCGCGTGAACCGCGCCCGGCGAAAGACAAACGAGTGCCAATACGAGCGCGCACGCGCGTTGCCCAATTTCCATTCTCGACCCTCCAATACCAAGTTGAAAATCATTGTGCGTTTTCAGCCAAACTCATCTACTACCAACCATTGTAATTGCCGGTTCCCAAGCCGTAGCATGAAAATTCGGTCAGGATAAGCTGCAAAAACAGGCGCAAGACGGCGTGCTTCCCTGCCTGCCGCGCGTTCTAGGCTGTGACCGTGCTGCCCAATTCCCGCAGCAATTCCAGCGTGTAGATGCCCGTATCGTGGCCGTCGCTGAAGTGGATCGAGTACGCATACCGCCCCGTCGGGTGCATGCTGGTAATCCGCAAGGGCTGCGTCTCTGCGGTGCTTAGCACCAGCAGCTCGGTTGCCGGCGCCGGCGGCGCCGTTCGCTTCTCCCGGCACGTCGCGCAGGGGCACTGGTCGCGCAGCTCGCGCACCGAGTACTCGCGCACCTCGCCATCGCTCCACGCGATGCGCAGGCGGCTCGGGTCAACCAGCTTTAAATCCACGGGTTGGAAGGTCATCGGCTTGCCTCTTCGCGACTACGCAAATCGACAAACCGCCGCCCCTTCCCTTCAAACCGCGGCAGCGACGCCAGCGGAGCGAGCTGCACTTCGACGCGCAGTCCCAGCCGCAAATACAACTCCTCGGCAATCCGCCGCGGCTCGGCCAAATGATCCTCGACTTCGATCAGCAGCTCGTCCATCGCTCCGTTCTTGCGAGCCGTCATCCGGTATTCCACCACCTCCGGAAAGCTGTGTAGGATCTGCTCGATCGCCGTCGGAAACACGTTCACCCCGCGGATGATGATCATGTCATCCGCCCGGCCCAGCACGCCGCCCTCCAGCAGCACAAACCGGTTCGGCCCGTGTTGGAAAAGGGGACTGGCTCGCGGTTCATCGGCATGAACATTCGCAACGTGTTCGGCCGGGAGCGTGCCTGTCCCCTTTTCCAACGCGTCGCCGTTCCAAACCGGCCGCACCAAGTCA
>JAICUM010000726.1 GCA_025935855.1 Pirellulales bacterium
CTTGACGGCCGATAATCGAAGCTGCGGCGCGTCGAACCTACGACCCGTCGAGCCGAGTCTTCGAAAGCGATTTCGCGCCTGTCTCCAGCTACCGTTTATTTTCATTTGCGGTCCGATGAGCGCCCCTTGCGCACCGCACACCGGGGAACGCGAACGACGCTATCGAAATGGCTTTCGTTTCGGTCGCGACTGCGTTCGATCGCAGCGCGCAATGCAGAACACTCTCGTTGACGGCGTTCTTTGGTACGTGGTTTTTCTGTTTTCCACCATTTGTCACGAAGCCGCGCATGCCTGGACGGCGTTGAAGTTGGGCGACGACACGGCGAGTCGCGGCGGCCAGGTTTCTCTCAATCCATCTCCGCATATTCGCCGCGAACCGATCGGCATGGTGGTGGTTCCGCTGATCAGCTATTTCGCTGCGGGCTGGATGATGGGGTGGGCCAGCGCGCCCTATAACCTCAGTTGGGCTCGTCAATTTCCCCGTCGCGCTGCGCTCATGGCGATTGCCGGCCCGGCCTCGAACCTCGGTCTGGTCATACTTCCCGGTCTGCTCCTGCGCGTGGGAGTGGAGTGGGATGTTTTCAGCGCGCCTCACGCGATTTCGTTTTCTCAACTCGTCACGGTAACCGGCAACGAAGCGTTCGATCTGCCGGCAAAGCTGCTCAGTATTTTCTTTTCCCTCAATTTACTGCTCTGCGTCTTCAACCTGCTACCAGTCCCGCCGCTGGATGGCAGCGCCGTTCCGCTGATCGCGTTGCCGACGGCCGCGGCCCGCGGTTATTTTGATTTGCTGCAGTCGCCCATGTTACGACTGGTCGGCTTCCTTCTGATCACCCGCGGCCTCGGCAGTTTCTTTCAACCGATTCTCGCGTGGGCCGTCGGCCTCGTGCATCCTGGAATGCGGTACGGGTGACTTCCCCTTTTTTCCCCAGCATGAAACTCATAATGTCACTGCTTCTTGTATTGATACCCGCCGCCACCAGTTTGGCCGCTGCATCCTCTGCCCTCGATCCCGTCGCCCGCGAAAAAGAGATCCGCAATCTCATCGCCAGTTTAAAGCCACAAACCGGAGACATCGATCTCGGCGGCGGCATCGCGAAGGCATCCTTGCCACCACAACTCGCTTATCTTTCACCCACTGACGCCGCGACGGTGCTGGAAAAGATCTGGGGCAATCCTAAAGGCGGAAATTCCTGGGGAATGGTGGTGCCCGCAAATTTCGATCCCCTCGACGCGTCGAGCTGGGCCGTGGTCGTGTCGTATGAAAAAGATGGGTACGTCAAAGACGACGACGCTGCGCACATCAATTACGACAAGATGATGGGGGAAATGAAAGAGGCCACGACGGAAGCCAACAAAAGTCGCGTCAAGGAAGGCTACGAACCCATTCAAATCGTCGGCTGGGCCTCGCCACCGCGTTACGATGCCGTGAACAAAAAACTCTACTGGGCCAAGGAGATCAAATTTGGAAGCGCCACCGAGAATACATTGAACTACAACCTTCGGCTCCTCGGTCGAAACGGCGTTCTTGTCCTCAATGCCGTTGCGGCGATGGACCAGTTGAAGCAGGTCGAAGCGGCAACCCCCGCGATCCTGGCCGCGGTAAATTTCCAACCCGGCAACCGCTACGCAGACTTCAAGCCCGGTACCGACAAAGTGGCGACCTATGGAATCGCGGCTCTGGTTGCCGGCGGCGTGGCCGCGAAGGCCGGGCTGTTTAAAGGGCTGCTGGTCGCTCTTCTCGCGTTGAAGAAATTTTTGATCATCGGCGTCATTGCGCTCGTCGCCGGAATCAAAAAATTCTGGGCGTGGCTGAATGGCCGGAAAGCGGCGTCTGCCGCAGCGGCCCTTCCGCCGGCCCAAAACTAGCGGATCCGCGCATTACCCCCCGTAGGGCAGCGTCTTCGACCTGCCCTTTCCGAAGCCGATGGCGGGTCAAAGACCGCGCCCTACTTGGAGTGCGGCGGCTCGACGTGTCGCCACGCCGAAAGCGTGTCACCCCGCGAGCATCGTGGCTCGCTCTCAAATCCGCGGGGCATCACAGGCGATGCTTCATCGCACACCC
>JAICUM010000803.1 GCA_025935855.1 Pirellulales bacterium
CTATTGGCGCTGAAAAGCCGGTCGTAATCGATCGGCCGGGAGCAATCGAGATGATTGTGAACCGGCGGCAGCTCGTATTTCGTTCCGCTGGCGCAGTTGAAGAACACGGCGAATTCGCCGGATGAGACTTGGCCGGTCGCCAGGCTCTGTTTGTACGCCGCATAGGTGGCGGCGGTTTCTGGACACAGTAATAGTCCTTCGGCGTGGGCGACTTCGTCGCGCGCCGAGAGGATCGCGTCGTCGTCCACGGCGATGGCGAAGCCGTTCGACTCGCGAATGGCGCGCAGCATCAAAAAGTCGCCAACCGCAGCCGGAACGCGGATGCCCGCCGCGACGGTATGAGCGTTCTCCCACAACGGGGCGTGTTCCAAGCCTTGCTCGTACGCGCGGACGATCGGTGCGCAGCCGGCGGCCTGCACCGCGACCATCCGCGGGCGCTTCTCGCCGATCCAGCCCATGCGGCCGAGCTCGTCGAACGCCTTCCACATGCCGATGAGGCCGGTGCCGCCGCCGGTGGGATAGAAGATGACGTCCGGCAGCGACCAGCCGAGTTGGTCGGCCAGCTCCAGGCCCATCGACTTTTTGCCTTCGATGCGATACGGCTCCTTGAGCGTCGAGACGTCGAACCAACCCAGGCGCTCTTTGCCCTCGGCGACAACGCGGCCGCAGTCGTTGATCAGGCCATTCACGAGCCACACGTGAGCGCCTTCGGCGGCAATTTCACGGACGTTCACCGTTGGCGTGTCGGCGGGGCAGAAGACAAAGGATTCCATTCCGGCGCGGCTGGCATAGGCGGCCATGGCCGCGCCGGCGTTGCCGTTGGTCGGCATGGCGAGCTTTTTCGCGCCCAGCTCTTTCGCCATCGAAACGGCGAGACACAGGCCGCGGGCCTTGAAGGAGCCGGTCGGCAGCCGGGCTTCGTCCTTAATGATCAATCGTCGCGCCTTGTGACGGCGGGCCAGCTCGGGGCACTCGATGAGCGGCGTTTGGACTTCGCCGAGCGAGACGATGTTTTCCTCGTCGCGCACCGGCAGGAATTCGCGATAGCGCCACAAGCCTTCCGGCCGACGGGCGAGTTGCTCTTTGCTTACCGACTTTGACAAACGCTCTAAGTCGTAGCGGACGAGCAGCGGCTTGCCGCCGCGGGAGAGGTTGTGCAACCGGCCGGCTTCGTAATGTTCGCCCGTGTAGGCACATTCCAAATGGGTGACGAAGTATTGTGTAGTCTCATCCATGGACGCGAGCAGCATGTGAAGCTGTTCTTGAATGCCGAGTCTCAATGCCTCCTTTCTTACCGCGAGGCTCGGGCGATTGCTAGCCGCAATGACGCGGGCGGTCATTCGGCGGCTTTTTTAATCGCGCGCTCGACCAGTCGGTGGGCTTCGGCGCCGCTGGCCAGCGATAGGATCTCGAATTGCTTCCTGCGCATCTCGTTGTACGACTTGAAGAAATGGGCGAGCTCTTCAAGCAGATTCTTGTTCATGTCCTTGAGCGATTTTAGATCGCGATAGTTATGGGCGTCCTTCGCCGCGGCCACTAACCGATCGTTGCGAAACGTCTTGCCGTCCTCAGTCTGCTTGGCTTCCATGACGCCGACGATGCGCGAGGGGATGAGGCAGCCCGTGAACGCAGGTTCGTCCATCAGGACGAGCA
>JAICUM010000734.1 GCA_025935855.1 Pirellulales bacterium
CAGAAGGCAAAAGTCGTCGGGGTATCGCCCCGACGCCTGAACCCTGAGCGTATAGTAGCCCTCACGCTCCGCGTGAGGACCGCCCTGAACTGACGCACGTGATGACCATGATTCTCAAGCTCCGCTGCACCGATGCTAAGCGCGCGACCTGCTGGATTCGAGCAGCGCGCGTTATGGCGATGGTCTGCCTGCTAGGCATCACGGTTGTCGCGGGTGCTCAGGAGCCGCCGATCCATTATCTGCATCATGGCCTGGCGACGCCGGGCATGGTGGGCAGAACGCGGCTGCAACGGGGCGGGCCTGTGCCCGGCTATTTTCAACCGGTGGAAATTCGCGCTCCGGAAGGGGCCAAGGTTTCGATTGCCAGCCAGGGGCAGTTTGGCCCGGCCCAACTGACTCCGCTGCGCCTCGGTCTGCTGATCGCACCGGTCTATCGCTTCAGGGTATCAAACATCGCAGCCCACGAGGGCCTGGAAGTATTTCCCACGATCGAGCTGATTGACCGGGTGTATCCGCCACGCGGGCAAGAGCGGCGGTTTCCGATTCCGATCGAGCTGGATGCCAACGATATCGAACTGGCGCTGGACGGTAAGTTTGTCACGCGCGTGGTGTATCTGGAAGATCCCGATAAAGCATTGCCGGTTGCCGAGGGCCGCATGGATCAGCATTGGTACGATGCCGGTCCCGGCGTGAACCCACTGCTCGAAGCCGATCGCTGGGGGCGTCCGTTGGCCATCGTCCGCATGGGTGGACGCGTGCCGGACGAACAAAATGGGGCTGACGTTCACTTCGTGGGTGGCAGTGCGCCCTTCACCATCTTTCGACCGCTTGTCGAGCGACTGCCAGAAGGCCCGCTCACACAGGCCGCCGATCCGTTCGACCGCACCGGTCGCCGCGCGACGGTGGGAAGGTGGGCAGGACAATGAGGCGTGAAGGGTTCAGGGTTCAGGGTTCAGGGTTCAGCAAAAGGCCGGTGGCTGGGGCAGAGGCTGGCCGAGGTGGAGCAAGCAACGACCAGGTGAGTTTGCCGGCCAGCGATGCCCCGGTGGCGCACCGCCGAGCTTGGGGTGCGGCGATTCATCGCCGCTTTCCCTTGTCGCGGAGCGACCTTTGCTTTTGTAACGAGACGACGTGGTTCATCATCGCACTGCTTGCGTTGAGCACCACGGCTTGCCGTTCGCGGCCGCTTGCGCCGGCGGTGCCGGCCAACGGTTTGCCGCCCACGGCATATACTGGAGGGCCGCCGACCGGTCGGGAAATGGCCCCGCCGCCGCGCTGCGGGCCGCCGCTGCCTTACCAGTCGCACGGCCAATGGTCGCCGCCGGGCATCGCTTGCCCTTGGCCTCCGGAAGAATATCTCTGCGACGGCGGCGACAGTGGTTCGCCCGTCGCCGTTTCACCCAACTGGGAAATCTACGGGCTAGGGCTGGAAGATACCGTCGCACATTACGACTCCCTCGATGGCCGCACGCTGGTTGAGCCATCGAACAAGGTGTGCCTGTACGCTCCCCGGTTTGGAGCGGTGCGCGTGGTCACGCGCATCTCGGCAAATGAAAAGGTCGATCAGGCGGGCGGTGTCGAGTTGCCGCAGAACCTGGTCAAAGCCGAGCGCGTGGACGAGCCCGCCACCAGCTTGCAGCGTTATCAGGCCCGCGGCGACGTCGGCACCAAGATGGCCAGCGTCTACCAGCGCCGCCAGAGCGATGGGGCGTTGTCCAGCGCCTTGGTCGCCGGCGCTTTTCAAGACGCCTTTTTGCCGTTTGAAGACCTGTCGATCATTCGCAACGGCATCTTCGATCAGTCTGAAAAGGCCCGTCTGAGCGAAGGCGTGCAAGCGGCCATTGTTTGGTCGGAAGACGTGGCGGTGCAGGCCGTGCTGAATGGCCGCGCGGCCATCGCGCTGACGCAAAACGAGCGCACGGAAGAAATCTTCACGATCAAGGATTTGCGCTCTCCTAAGCTGCGGGTGATTAAGGTGGCATCGACGCAGTCGGCGCATCCCGGCGAGTTTGTCGATTTCACCTTGCG
>JAICUM010000760.1 GCA_025935855.1 Pirellulales bacterium
CCGCCGGGCCGGAGCAGCATCGGCGCGTCGAGGCAGCCGACGATGGTCGATTCGACGCCGACCGTAACAGGCCCGCCATCCACGATCATGTCGATCCGGCCCGCCAGGTCGCTCTCGACATGGGCCGCCAGCGTCGGCGAGACGTGGCCGGAGATATTGGCGGACGGCGCCACCACGGCCCCGCCGAAGGCGCGCAGGATCGCCTGCGCCACCGCGTGGGCGGGAATGCGGATCGCGACCGTGTCGAGGCCCGCGGTGGCGAGATCCGCCACCGGGCAGTTGTCCGTTTTCGGCACCACCAGCGTCAGCGGCCCCGGCCAGAACGCTTCCGCGAGGCTCAATGCGCGGGCGTCGAACAGCCCGATCCGCCGTGCGGCGGCAATATCGGCGACATGGGCGATCAGCGGATTGAAGGCCGGCCGCCCCTTGGCGGCGTAGAGATGGGCGATCGCGGCGGCATTGGCCGCATCCGCCCCCAGCCCGTAGACGGTCTCGGTCGGAAACGCGACCAGCCCTCCGGCGGCCAGCGTGCGGGCCGCAGCCTCGGCGCCGGCGTGGCCTGCCGGTAAAATCAGCGTTTCAAGACCCGTTTTCACAGGGATAAAATTCCTCAGCTCGGCCGCTTGCGGTGCGCCAAACCCGACGCTATAAGCCGGCCTCTTGTCGGAGTGTGGCTCAGCCCGGTAGAGCACTGCGTTCGGGACGCAGGGGTCGCAGGTTCGAATCCTGCCACTCCGACCAAGATTTCCTTAGGTTTTTTCGTCTGATTTCGGTCCTCGGTCAAGCTGACCACCGTTTCGGCTACCGAAACATACCGGCCCTTTTGGCCGATGGCAGATGCCGCGCCCTGCAGGTAGTCGGGGTGATGGAGACTGTAGGTGTCCTGCAGCACCTCGGGAGACATCGCAAGGAACCCGGCCGCCTCCCAGATTGGCACGCCACGCTGCATCAGCCAGGTCGCGGCGGTGTGGCGCAAGACGTGCGGGGTGGACTTTACCCGGCAGGCGGGCAAGCCCCACGGCCGTCTTGAACCCCTTCTTCACGGATGCAACCGGCTTGCCGTTGAACCCAACGAAGCAGGTGGCGATCAATTTGCGGTCCCGCCAGCGACGCAGGTGAGCGAGCAGCCGGGGCGGTATGGGCGCCGGCGTCTGGCGCTCAATTGGAACAAGCTATTCCGTCCCCCAGACATCACGGCCTCATGCCCCTGACGCGTGGATTACCGGCAAGCTATTGCTTTGCCGTAGCGGGGGAAATGAATGATTGATCTTCGATATCCTGGTCCGGGAGTCGATGGACGCCTGCCATAACATGCAGTTCTGCGAGGGATGGCATGGCCGCGGCAGATAGCTCGACTGACTGAGGTTGCCATCTAAAGACTACGGTCGAAGCGACAATCATCGCCAGAACGACGAAAGAAGCGACCAAGAAACGGGTCGTCAAACGTCTCCCACTTCGCCCATGGGGACAACAAACAGTTTCAATAAGCAACATTGCCGCTAAACGCGGGCACTCGGCTCGGCAAACGCTGTAGCAGCGGACTCTTGCACGAAAGTTTCAAGGACAGCGGCGGCACCGAGCGCGACGATGGCGGCGAAGAAACAGGCAATTGTGAAAACGCGCATGTTGTTGATCCCTTCATTTGCAACGTAACACCTGATTTGTCATCTCTCGTACAAAACACCGTGTTCAGCCCGGAAGCGCGAACGCCTCCGCCTCGATATCGATAAACGTCCGTCCGAGCGCGCCAACGGACGCATAGAAACCGGCCGAACTCGCTCGCTCGAGATCAGCGAAAAAACGTCTCATCCAGCGTGAAACATGCTGATCAAAGAAGATCCTCTCGGCGCCCGCTGGCGCTGGAATGCTCCCG
>JAICUM010000018.1 GCA_025935855.1 Pirellulales bacterium
CCCCAAGCGTTTCTCGAAGCGTTCAAGCTGGAGCTCGTGCCGCGCGAACGAATCACCTTCCGGTCGGCGGATGACGTTTGGCTGACGGCGCGACAGAAATGACGCGGGCGCTTCGCCGTTCATGGAGACAAAAAAAGCGGGCCCGCCAATCGGCGAGCCCGCTTTGAGTTGCTTCGCGAAGACAGCAGCGCCCGTGGACGCCACTCACGCTTCGATTAGGTCGACTTGGATTCAGCAGCCTTGGCCGCCTTGTCCTGGGCGTCCTTTTCTTTCTGCGTCACGCAGTGAAAGCCAGCCTTGTTGAGGGCCGTCAACACTTTGCGGGCGGAGAAATCGCCTTCGACCGCGAACTTGTCCTTCTTCGGCTCGATGCTGACGTTTTTCACGCCGTTCACTTTGCCGACCGCTTCCTTAATGGCCTTGGTGCAGGCGGGGCAGCAATTGTGAATGCCGGCGAGTTCGAGCTTCTGAACTTTGTTATCGCCACGGGCTTCCTTGTCGAGCTTGGCCGTCTTGAACTTCACTTCCTTGTTGTCGAGCTTGCCGTGGAAGCCGGCGGCGGCGATGGCGTCGATCGCCTTCTGCAGGCTCTCCTTCGACTCGGCGGTGACGGTAACGTCGCCTTGCATTTCGCCTTCCTTGGTGCTGGTGACGGCCTTGGCGCCCTTCACCTTGCTGATGGCTTTTTCCAGCGTGCTCGTGCAGCCCTTGCAGCACATGTGCACGCCGGTGAGCTTGGCGGTCAGCTCCGCGGAGCGAGCGGCGCCGGCGAGCGACAAAGCGAGGGCAATAGCGATAAACTGGGTGGGAATTCTCATTTGGCACTCTCGTGGGTTAGGTGAATGAGACGCCTGGGTGAGAAATCACAATAACGCGGGGACGGCCCGGTGTCGATTGTCTTTGGCGGCTGGGCGGAAGCGAAGACGCAAGCGTTGAATTGGTCCGAACTTAGGGAATCCTTACACCGGCGGCGGGTTGCGTTCCTTGAAGTTCGCCTGATGCCAATACGGGTATGCCGGCGTCACGGCGCTGGCGGCGTCGAGGCGGGCGACCTGCTCGGGCGTCAGGTTCCAACCGACGGCGCCGAGGTTCTGCCGGAGCTGCTCTTCGTTGCGGGCGCCGATGATGACCGTCGAAATGCTCGGCCGCTGCAAGAGCCAATTCAAGGCGATCTGCGGCACGGTCTTTCCTGTTTCCGCCGCGACGCCGTCGATGGCGTCCACGATCTTGTAAACGTGCTCCATCGGCACGGGCGGGCCGACGTCGTTGGACTTCTGGCTTTGCAGCCGTGTGACTTCGGGAAGCGGCTGGCCGCGGCGAATCTTGCCGGTGAGCCGGCCCCAGCCGAGTGGGCTCCAGACGACGGCGCCCACTTTTTGATCCACCGCCAGCGGCATCAGCTCCCACTCGTAGTCGCGGCTGACGAGCGAGTAATACGCCTGATGGGCGACGTACCGCGTGAGCCCGAAGCGGTCGGAGTACGCCAGCGCCTTCATCAGGTGCCAGCCGGAGAAGTTCGAGCAGCCGATGTAGCGAATCTTGCCGGCGCGCACGAGGGCGTCGAGCGTGTTGACGGCTTCTTCAACCGGCGTCATTGCATCGAAGCCGTGCAACTGGAACAGATCAATATGGTCCGTGCCGAGACGGCGCAGTGACCCGTCAACGGCCTGCAAGATATGCTGACGAGACGATCCGACGTCATTCGGTCCCGGCCCGCTGCGGAACGTAGCCTTCGTGGAGATGAGCACCTGGTCCCGGCGGCCCTTGATCGCCTGGCCGAGAATCTCCTCGGCGGCGCCTTTGGAATAAATGTCGGCCGAGTCGAACATGTTCAGCCCGGCTTCAAGGCAGATATCGACCAACCGCGTCGCTTCGGCAACGTCCGTCTGCCCCCAAGACTTGAACAGCTCCGTCGTGCCGCCAAAGGTGCCCGTGCCGAGGCTGAGCGCCGGAACCATGAAGCCGCTGCCGCCGAGTTGCCGGTATTCCATCGTCGCTGCTCCTCAAGTGCTGGAGTGAACGTGCGGCTCCGCTGGTTGCCGCGCAGCTCTTTTGTACGCCACGAGGCTCACCGCGGCAATTGACAGCACCGCGCCCAGGGCGGCCAGCGACATGTCCTTCTCCGCGTCGAAAATATCGCCCTGTTGGCCGAGGAACTGGTCGGCGTATTCGGGCGTGAAGACTACGGCGACCAGCCATTCGATGATTTCGTAAACGGCGCTGGTGGCGAGAATGCACTCGACCGCCAGCACCGCTGAAAGAGCAAGCGAGAGCCGCAAATGCCGGCGTTCGAATTCCTGGATCGCCGGCGCCACGAGCACGCCATACGAACAATGCACCAGCCGGTCGTAGTGATTTCGCTGAAAGCCGAAGACCTCGCTGATGCTCACGCCAAAAAGCCGTCGCGACCACTCGTCGTAGGGCGTGTAGGAATACAGATACCGGCAGCCCAGCGTGTGCAGCGCGAGGAACACGATAACTGCCGTGAAGCTGCCGCGGCTCATCGTGAAGTGATTGGAAAACCAAGCGAACGCGGCCGCCGCGACGACCGTCGGCGCGTGCTGCATCAGCAGGTACTGCGGATAGGGCGGCGCGATGCAGCTCGCGATGAAAAACAGCACGAACAGCAGAAAGACGACCTGCTTGTAGCGGTCGTGTGACAGAAGCTCCGCGATGTCGTGTGATTCATTCACCGGCAGAAAAGATCCGGGAGGGCGAGGCTCCTGCCGAGCCGTGACGCCGTGTACCCGCTTCAAGGCTCAGCGGGAGCTTCGCCCTCCCGGCGCGGTGCGGAAGGCTCGCGTGCGTGGTTAGGATTTGGCCAGCTCGATTGGCAGCGCGTCGATCTTCGCCGCCAGGATAAAGTCATTCTCGCTCAGGCCGCCGATGGCGTGCGTCCACAGCTCGACCGAGACGTTGCGATAGCCTTCGATGTGTAAGTCGGGATGATGGTTGTCCTCCTCGGCGACGCGTGCACATTCATTGAAGAATCGCATGCCGGCCATGAAGTTTTTCACCTTCCAGTCCTTGCGAATCCGTTGGCCTTCGTGCGTGAGCCGCCAGCCGTGAAGCTGCTTGAGCTGCTCGCGGGCCTGGTCGAGCGTGTAAGGATCGACGCCGCCCTCGCAGGGGAGACACCTTTTGGTGCGAAGCTGTTCGGGCGATTGGGCGGATTGGGTCGCCATGACTTGCTCCTTGTGGTGCAATGGGTGTCGCTGGTTGTATTATCGCGGAGGAGGCCCGGCGGCCTCAAGCAGCTTGCGTGCTCGCCGGAATAACAATTGCGGTCAAAAGCAAGGCGTTTTTCAAAGCGAACTCTGATGGCGGCAGGCGTTTCCATGTCCACCGGCGAAAAACGTACCGACGGCGACCGATTGCTAGCCCTCGAGGAACGTCTGATGTTCCAGCAGCGGGCGATTGAAGATCTGAATGAAGTCGTGCTGCGGCACGAGCGGCGGATTGAGGAGCTGACGCGGGAGGCGGCGGCCTACGCGGCGGCCCTGGATCGCCTCTCCCGGCAAGTGGGCGAGGACCTGCCGCACGAGAAGCCGCCGCACTACTGAGCTCGCCCGCAGGCGCGGGCAGATGACGAAAACGTCCGATTTGCCGGCGGTTTTGCGCCGATTGGGCCGGTGTGCGGCGGCGGCGGTAAGCTACAATTTCACGTGAGTTCCAGCGCCGGCTTGTGGGCGCCACTGTTGGCTTGTCCAGCAATGGACGCCGGGTACACGCTTCACACTGCTGGGCAAGCCAGCAGTGGCACCCGAAATACAATAGCCGCCGGCATCTTGATCACTGAGTTGCACCGAAGGTCTGTCAATGTTGCGATCCATGAGAACGGCGGCGGTTGTCTTGATGTCGAGCTTTCTCGCGAGCGGCGCTTGCCTTGGGCTCGCCGACGAAGTCTGCCGCCACAGTAAGGCGGCGCTCGCGCCCGCTGACGGCCACGCCGTGCCGCCGCCCTCAGCGCAGCGAAAGTACGCGCCGGATCGCACGGCCGACATCCAACATATCCGGCTCGACGTGACGCCCTACTTCGACAAGCACACCGTCAGCGGCAGGGCCACGCTGCGGTTCGCGCCCATCGCCAAGCCGCTCACTTCGCTGCGGCTGGACGCCATGAATCTCAACGTGACGAAGGTCACCTCGTCGCACGAGGTGCGTGATTTCTCGAACGACGGCAAAAGCCTGACGATCGTTTTCAAGAAGCCAATTCCCGTCGACGCCGAGACGAGCGTTGACATCGAGTACTCCGCCGAGCCGGTCGAGGGCCTTTACTTCCGAACGCCGGACATGGGCTTCCCCAAGGAGGACATTCATTGCTGGACGCAAGGCGAGCCGTTCGAAGCGCGGCACTGGTTCCCGTCGTTCGACCACCCGAACGAACGCGCCTCGTCGGAAATCATCTGCCACGTGCCGCGTGAGATGACCGTGCTTTCCAACGGACGCCGCGTGGACGAGAAGGACGAAGCCAACGGCATGAAGGCCGTCCACTGGCTGCAGGAAAAGCCGTACCCGACGTATCTCATTTGCCTCGTGGCCGGCAACCTGAAGAAGCTCGAAGCCAAGCACGGCGATACACCGCTGGGCTTCTACACGCAGCCCTCGAAAGCCAAGTACGCCGAGAGCGCATTTAAGGACACCGCCGACATCATGGACTTCTACGAGCATGAGATCGGCGTACCGTTCCCATGGCCGAAGTACGACCAGGTGACCTGCGCCGATTACCACTGGGGCGGCATGGAAAACGCCTCGCTCACCACGCTCACGCAGCGGGCCATCTTCTCGCCGGACGTCGAGAACGCCCGCAGCAGCCGGTCGCTCATCGCCCACGAGATGGCCCACCAGTGGTTCGGCGACTACGTCACGTGCAAGGACTGGAGCCAGCTGTGGCTGAACGAAAGCTTCGCGACCTATTACGCCCTGCTGTACGAGCAGCACAAGATGGGCCGCGATGCGATGAAGTACGAGCAGTACGTGGACGCCCGCGAAGAGATCTTTCCGATGGCCGCCGGCGACCATCGGCCGATCGTGTATCGCCAGTACACCGACCCACAGGAGCAGTTCGACTTCCGCAACTACCCGAAGGGAAGCTGGGTGCTGCACATGCTCCGCAGCCTGGTGGGTGAGGACATTTACCGGCAGGCGATTCACACGTATCTCAAGCGGAACGCCCTCAGCTCGGTGGAAAGCGACGACCTGCGGGAAGTCTTCGAGGAGTTGTCCGGCCGGCCGCTCGATAAGTTCTTCGACCAGTGGGTGTACCACGGCGGCCTGCCGGAACTGAAGGTCACCTACGAATGGCTGGCCGACGACAACATGGCGCACGTCACGGTTGAGCAGACGCAAAAGACCGATGACCACGTCCTGTTGTTCGAGCTGGAAACCAAGCTGCGATTCGTCGTCGAGGGCCAGGATGTTGACGAGCCGGTGAAGCTCGACAAACGGCGGCATGAATTCTTTGTGAAGCTGTCCGCCGAGCCCACGGTCGTGCGGTTCGATCCGGAGTTCAACCTGCTGGCCAAGGTCGATTTCGACAAGTCGGCGAAGCTGCTCGAGGCTCAGCTCAAGAACGAAAAGGACGCCATCGGCCGCGTGCTGGCCTGCGAGGAGCTCGCCACGCACAAGACGACCGATTCGGTCAAAGCCCTGCGGCACGCGGTGCAGAACGACAAGTTCTTTGGCGTGCGAATCGCCGCCGCCACCGCGCTGCGCAAGATCAACAACGACGACGCGATCGACGCTTTGCTCCATTCGCTCGATCAGCCCGACGCCCGCGTCCGGCAGCGCGTGGTCGAACAGATCGGCAAATGCCATCGCGAAGAAGCGCGCGACAAGCTGCTGGAGGTCGTCCAGAACGAAAAGAACCCTGCCGTCGCCGCCGCCGCCATCCGCGGCCTGGGCCTCTACCAGGGCGAGAAGATCGCGGAGGCGATTAAGGACGCGCTGTCGAGCGAATCGTTCATGAACGACCGCGCCGGCGCCGCCTTCCGCGCCATTGGCGATCTCAAAAACGGCGCCCTGGCCGACGATTTGATGAAAACGATCAAGGCGCGCGAGAACGACGTCGATCCCCGCGATCTCGGCGACGCCATGCTCAGCCTGGCCAAGATCTCCCAGCGCGGCCGCCGCCAACAAACCGCCTACCAATTCCTCTCCGGCTACTTGCACCACCGGCGGGACTTCCTGCGCGGCGCCGCCGCCACGGCGCTCGGCGAACTGCACGACCCGGCCGCCCGTGAACAGCTCGAAGCCATGACCGCCGACGAGTACCGCCAGCGCCTGGCCAGTATCGCCAACGCCGCGCTCGGCCGACTCGACAAGACGCCGGACGTGGCGCCGGCCGAAGTCGTCGAGCTCCGCCGCGAAGTCCGCGAGCTGCGCGAAAGTCAGGAGAAGCTCGAAAAGTCGCTCGACGAGCTAAAGGCTAAGAAAGCCGCCAAGGCGAAATGATTTCCGTCGTACGATGGACGACGGACCGCGGTTAACGCTTTGGCTCTATGATTTGGACGGCCTGTCCCGGCTGAAGGCCGCTGGCCCCCGAAGCGACCACGAGCGAGTTTTCGTCCAAGCCGCCCGCAACTTCAACTTCGGACGCCGCTTGCAGGCCAAGCTCTACCGTGCGGCCCGCAATCTTTCCGGATTCGACGCACGCACAGGACGTTTCGGCGCCGTTGCGAATGATCGCCGACGTTGGCAGGACCAACACATTGTCGCGCTTGGCGAGTGTGATCGTCCCGGCGGCGTACATGCCCGGCCGCAGCTTTGCCCCTTCGTTCTTAAAGTCCATCTCGACTTGCAGCGAGCGGTTCGCCGGCGCCAGCGACCAACTGGTGCGCGTCACCTTGGCGGCGAGCTTCTTCCCGCCGAGCGCCTGAACGTCGAGAGTTGCTTCATCGCCCACATCGACGAGCGCGGCGTCCATCTCCGGCACGTCCATGAATACGCGCACCTCGTCGGTGCGGGCGACGGCCATTACCGGCCGAGAGGCGGCGGCGCCAAGCTGCACGAAGTGGCCCGTATCGACGTTCCGCTGCGTGACGACGCCCGCGTAAGGCGCCTTGATCTCGGCGTAACCGAGCATCGTGCGGGCTCGCGCGAGCTCAGCCTTGGCCACGCCGACGCGCGCGTCAGCCGCCTGCTGGTCCGCTTCGGCCTTGCCGATGTTCGCCTCGGCTTGTTCGGCGGACTTTTCCGCGGAACGAACGGCCGCGTCGGCTTCTTCACGCGCGGCTGCCGCGGCCTGAACTTGGTTGGCTGATTCATCGACCAATTTCACCGTCACCGAGCCGCGCTGGGCAAGGCTCTTGATGCGCTCATTTTCCGCTTGGGTGCGCTCGTAATCGCTCGCGGCGCGGATCGTGCCGGCCTGGGCTTCCTCGACCTTGGCCTTGGCTGTTTCGGCCGCCGCTTTAATCGCGGTCACGTTGGCGGCGGCCTGCTTTAGCTGCGCTTCGGCTTGCGCCAGCAGCGCTTCTTTCTGTGCAACGTCATCGGCGAGCTCGGGAACGTCGAGCGTCACCAGCGGCTCGCCCACCGCGACCGCGTCGCCAATGTCCTTGTGAACCTTCTTCACGTATCCCGTGACTTTCGCGAAGAGCGGCGTTTCCTCGAACGCTTCGATTCGGGCCGGCTGGGTGGTCGTTCGCACGAGCGTCTTCCGCTGCGGTTTGACGACCTGCACCCGTTCGACGGTTGCCGCCTTGCCATCCGCGGCGCTGTTCTGACGATGGCTGCAGCCGCCGAAAAGCATCAGCCCCAGGCCGATCATGATTGAGCGCTGCAATGGAATGGTTCGCATCATCACTCCGCACCTTGCGAAACGTGTAGGTCGCCGCGGTAGAACTGGCTGCCCGCGTCGCGTGGATCGAGTGACGGCGACGCATGACTGACGCGGGCCTGCAGCATGGCGAACAACGTCGGCAACACGAACAATGTGGCCGCGGTCGCCGCAATCAAGCCGCCGATTACCGCCCGGCCCAGCGGTGCATTTTGTTGCCCCGACTCGCCCAATCCCAGCGCCATCGGCAGCATGCCGGCCACCATGGCGCAGCTGGTCATCAGGATGGCCCGCAGCCGGCTCGATGCTCCGCCGATGACCGCTTCGCGGGCTTCCGCCCCTTCGCGCCTTCGCCCCTCAGCGAACGTGACCAGCAGAATTCCGTTCGCCATCGCCACGCCAATGGCCATGATCGAGCCGATGAAGGACTGAATGTTCAGCGTCGTGCGCGTCACGAGTAGCACGAGCGCCACGCCCGCGATGACGGCCGGAACGCTTGAAATGGTGACCGCCGCCAACCGCGGCGATTGGAAGTTCGCCGTCAGCAGTAGGAACACGGCCACCACCGCGAGCGCCAATCCGACCGCCAGGCCCGACTCCATCTCTTGCATCGGCGGAATCTGTCCCCGCACCGCCGTCTGCACGCCCGTGGGCGGAGCGCCGGCCCGCTTCACTGCCGCCGCGACCGCCTTGGAAACGCTGCCCAAATCAGCCCCCGCCACATTCGCCGTCAGCGTGACCTGCCGCCGCATGTTGTACCGGTCGTATTGCCCCGGCATCGTCCCTTCGCCAAGCTTCGCGACGTCTCCGATCAGGACCTGTCCGTCTTTGGTTTTCTTCAGCGGAATCTCCGCCAGCGCCTCCGGCGAGCCGATAGGCGTCACGCCGTCCGGCGAGCGCAACAGCCGCCGCGGAATTTCGACCTGAACCTGATACGCAATGCCGCTTTTCGGATCCGCCCAGTAGTTCGGCACGGTAAACCGGCTCGACGACGTGGCGGTGACCAGCGACTGCGACACGTCCTTGGTCGTCAGCCCGGCGAGCCCCGCCTTCTCGCGATCGACGTTCACTTCAATGGTCGGATAGTCCAGCGACTGACCGACCTGCACGTCGCGCAGCGAGTCGATGGTCATCAGCTCCTGCCGCACCTTTTCGGCGAACGCGCGATCATCGGCGAACGCCGGCCCGCTCACCGCGATGTCCACCGGCGTCGGCGAGCCGAAGCTCATCACCTCGTTCACAATGTCCGACGGCTCGAACGAGAAGCGCACGTCCGGCATCGCCTCCGACAGGCGCCTGCGTAGCCGCTCCTTGATCGCCTCATCGCTGAGGCCCACGCGGTTGTTCAAATCAACGTATAGGATCGCCTCTTCCGGCCCCCGCGACCACTGATACACGGCGTTGACCGGAAAGTTCGAGTGGATCATGCCCACATATCCGAGCGTTTGCTCAATATTCTCGGGGCCGAACTCCTCGCTGATGAGCTGAAGCACCTGTTTGGCGTATTGTTCAGTGCGCACGATGTTCGTCCCGTCCGCCGCCCGCATGCGCAAGCGAAACTGTCCGGCGTTCACGGTCGGAAAAACATCGCGGCCGATGAACAGCCACCCAAGTCCAATGACCACCGCACAAGCCGCCAGATACGAGCCGAGCACCAAGCCGCGACGCTCGATCGTCCGCGGCAGCGCGGCCTCGTACCACGCGTGCAGTCGTTCAAAGAAACGAGAATCGTGCTCCTTCAACCCATTTTCGCGGCCCTTGAGCAACCACACCGACAGCACCGGCACGAGCGTGCTTGACAACAGATAGGACGCCACCATCGCGAATCCCACGGCCAGCGACAGTGGCACGAACAGCGCCTTCGCCGCCCCGCGCATGAAGAACGACGACACGAACACCGCCAATATGCAGAACATCGCCAGCAGTCGCGGAATCGCCGTGCGCGAAGCGCCCTCGACCACCGCCTGCGCCGCCGGCAGCCCACGCCGCATTTGGGCGTGGATATTCTCAATCTCGACCGTCGCCTCATCCACCAAAATGCCGATCGCCAGCGCCAACCCGCCCAGCGTCATCAGGTTGATGGTCTGCCCCGTGATCCACAGCACCAGCACGGAGGTCATCAGCGCGAGCGGAATGTTCAGCACGACGACAAACGCACTACGCGCATCGCGCAGGAATAGCACGACCATCAGCCCGACCAGCACGGCGCCCAGCAGTCCTTCGGTCACGACGCCGGCCACTGCCCGCGTCACATACGGCGACTGATCGAACTCGAACCGCACGTCGATCCCTTCGCCCTCCTTGCCGAGCGCCTCCTTCATCTTGGGCAGCGAGTTTTTGATGTTGTTGATCACGCTCAGCGTCGAGGCGTCGGCCCGTTTGGTCGCCAGGATGTACACCGCCCGCCGTCCATTGGCCAGCGCATAACCGGCCGGCGCATCCGCCGAATCCTGCACGCTCCCCACGTCGCGCAAGTAAACCGGCGACTGCCCCAAGCGAATCGGTATCGTCCCGAGCTGCTTCACGTCGCGCACCATGGAATTCACCGGCACGATCGGAAACTTATCGCCCACGGGAATATTTCCCGACGGGCTGATCGAGTTCCCTTGCACCACCGCCGAGATCACCTCTTCCGGCGCCATCTCGTAGGATTGCAGCCGCTTCGGATCGAGCGTGATCACCACCGTCCGCGCGCTTCCGCCAAACGGCGGCGGCGCCGACACCCCCGGCAGCGTCGAGAACATCGGTCGCACGCGGAAGAGCGCGAGATCCTGAATCTCGGCGACGGACCGCGTGTCGCTCGACAGCACCAGGTACCCCACCGGCACGCTCCCCGTGTCGAATCGCATCACAAACGGCGATACGGTTCCCGGCGGCATGAATGCCTGCGACCGATTCACATAGTTGATGGTCTCCGCCATCGCCTGGGCCATGTCCGTCCCAGGGTGGAAGAAGAGCTTCATCAGCGCCATCCCCTGCACGTTCCGCGATTCCACGTGCTCGATGCCGCTGATGTACAGGAAGTGGTACTCGTAGTAGTTGGTGAGAAAACCCTCCATCTGCGCCGGATCCATCCCGCCGTACGGCTGGCACACATAGATCACCGGCAGGTTGAGGCTCGGAAAGATGTCCACCTCCATCCCCTTCGGCAAGCCGGCGGGATAAGGCAGCCCAAGCTGCTCGCACACCGAGCGGCCAATCGCCAGAAAACTGCCCAGCGCGATGGCCACGATGACCACGATGACGGTGTAGGGCCGCCGCAGCGCCGCGGAGATGAGATACATGGGCCCGAACCGCCTTCGCCTCAAGCTGTCATTCGCTAGCAATCGCAGCGCTAGCGGGTTAATTCGGGCAAGCTGCACCGACGCCGTAAACGCTCTTCCTTGATTCTAGTTAGCGGGCCGATGTTCTCAATGATGGCGCGCGGTTCTCGGCAATGACCCGTCGAAGCCGCGTTTGCTTGCCATTGTAGAGGGGGAACGCCGATGGCTCGTCGTGGAGGGGGATTCCCCGTCCACATCGTATTGTTTGCGCTCGCCACAACCGGCGGCTGCCTGGCGCCGCGCGCCAAAGCGCCGCCGGTTAACGCTGCGCCCTCGGCCACGCCAAACGCGACTGCTGTCCGGCTAACGTCGGCGGAGGAAGAGGCCGCGCCGCGCGAGCAACCGCCTGCGGACGTTGTTCAAGCCGACCTCGCGCAGCCGCCGGAGCTGCTCCCGCCGGTTGACCAGCCGCCCGCTGATCCGGCTTCGCCGCGCGTCTACCCGATCGACTTTTCCACGGCGCTCGCCATCGCCGCCGGCGAGAACCCGCAGGTCGCGTACTCCCGGCAGCGCATCAACGAGGCTTTCGCCCAAATGCGCGCGGCCGAGGTCCTCTGGGTCCCCTCGCTCCGCGCCGGCATGAACTACAACAAGCACGAAGGCGCCATTCAGGACGTCGCCGGCAACATCATCCAAACCAGCCGCGGCTCCGTGTACTCCGGCCTCGGCGCCGCCGCCGTCGGCGCCTCCTCGCCAGCCATCCCCGGCCTCGTGATGAACTTTCACGCCAAGGACGCCCTCTATCAGCCGCGCATCACCGAACGGCTGTTAGCCGCCAGCCGCCAAGCCAGCCGCGCCGCCACCAACGACATCCTGCTCGACACGGCGCTGGCCTACAACGATCTGCTGGAAGCTTTTCAGGTGCAGGCCGTCGCCAACCAAACGCTCGACAACAGCCGCCAGCTCGCCAAGCTCACCGCCGACTATGCGCAAACCGGCCAGGGCCTCCCCTCGGACGCCGATCGCGCGCGTGCTGAACTGGCCACGCGTGAAGTCGAAGCCCAGCGCTCCATCGAAGGCGTGCAGGTTGCGTCGGTGCGCCTGGCGCGCTTACTCAGCGAAGATCCGCTCATCTCGCTCGTACCGCAGGAGAACGAAATTGCACCGATCGAGATGGCTCCCGTCGAGTGCACGCCGCAGCAGCTTGTGGCCACCGGCCTCTCGAACCGTCCCGAGCTGGCTGAAAGCCGGTTCCTCGTCGATGCGGCCGTCCAGCGGCTCCGCCGCGAGCAAAACGCCCCGCTCATTCCCAGCGTCCTGTTGGGCATGAGCTACGGCACGAACGGCGGCGGCCTCGGCAGCCAGATCACCAACTTCGGCGACCGCATGGACTTCGACGCGCTCGCCTACTGGGAGGTCCGCAATCTGGGCCTCGGCGAGCAAGCCGCCCGCAACGAAGCTCGCGCGCGTGTGGAGCAAGCCCGCTGGCGGCAAGTGCAAGTGATGGACCAGGTCGCCAGCGAAATCGCCGAAGCCTACGCGCAAGTCGCCTCGCGCCGCGCGCAAATTGAAATGTCGCGCGGCGCGATCACCGCGGCGCGAAACTCCTACCAGCGCAATAGCCAGCGCATCCATGACGCCCTCGGCCTCCCGATCGAAGTGCTGCAATCCATCCAGGCACTCGACGCGGCCCAGCGGCAATACGTCCGCAGCGTGACGGACTATAACCGGGCGCAGTTCCGATTACAGCGCGCATTGGGCTGGCCGATTCAGTAGCAGCGTCCAAAGGGCCGAGATTTCTTATTTAAAAATCGCTCTAAAGCCAGCTTGCTCGAAATGCTGATCCGCCGTCAAAGCGTCGGACAGCCCGCGCTTCTGCATGACGCCGAACGAAATGCAGTCTGTCAGAGACCAACCCTTGTCTGGGCGGGCGGCAAAGAGATCGAAGCCTGTTTGGTAAACCGCTGGATGGTATCCCACCACTTCAAAGAGAGGGTCGGAGCGGACTGCTTGCAGAAAGGCGACGACTATGGACCGAGCGCCGGGCGCCGACAGCGCATCGGCGACTTCCATGAGCACCCATTCGGTTGTCACCAATTGTCCGACGAAACTGTCAAGATAAGCCGATACCCGCGCATGAGCATTGTCGCGAGGGTTGAGCCAGGCAATGAGCGCGAAGGCGTCCGCAAACACTATCATTGCTTTGGCGTTCCAAGACGATAGTGATCATGCTGTTGCGCCAAGTCGGCGGGCAGATTCGGAATGGCGCCCTTAAACTGGGCGAAGCGTTCGCCAAAGGTTCGCGGCGCATCCTGCGACGAGGCCGTGATGAGGACGCGCATTCCTTCAGTCAACTGCGTGGAATCCTCCGGTATGATGACGCCGTTATGAACGATGCCATTGACTTCCATGACTGAAGTCCTCCTTTCCGCATACGAGGGCTACCCGCTTCAACATCGCCAATTGACTGCAGCGTCCGGGCGACTGAGTCCTTCCGCGCCAGCCTGGGATAAACGCCATTCATCATCTTACTGCCGCCATGAGTCATCCGCCAACAATACTCATGGCCGAAGCGCCTGTTGGGCGCCGGCCGTGAAACTTCGGCGGAACAAAAGCCGCTGAGCGAGGAGCCGCGACCGCGGGTCAGAATCCGGGAGAGGATCGGCGCGAGCTAAAAGGCCATCAAACTCACGCCACGTGCTAGCCTTGCTCCCCTCAGGAGGGGCGGTGGGCGAGAGAAAGTCGCCGACCGAGCGTCAGTTGCGCGAAATCTCGCGGAACTTATGAACGGCATCGAGCATCGGAGATCGAACACGCGGCTTTTAGAATCGCTCAACTAGTTGCTCGACCCAGACGCGCCAATCCTAGTGCCAATCGCGTGCATTGTCCGCCGCCCGCGCGCTAAGATGACGGCGAGTCAGGCCTTTCTGACCCGCTCTTCGAAACGGAGCAGAGCCATGTCCACACGTCCCTTGCGCGCGTTTACCCTGATCGAGTTGCTGGTCGTCATCGCGATCATTGCCACGCTGATCGGACTATTATTGCCCGCCGTGCAATCGGCCCGCAGCGCTTCGCGGCGCTCGGCGATGAAGAGCTACATGGCGTCGGAGGCCGAGGGCGCGCCCCGCGAAGAAAATGTTCCAGTCAAAGCGTTGCCTGAGGCGCGCGTGTCCTCGTTCATCGCCGACGTGACGCTAACGCCCAGGCTCAGCGTTGGGACAGCGAATCCCGAATCGATTTACGAGGCGCACTTCGAAGGGACGATCGAGGCGGCGCAGGCCGAGCAAGGCGGCGAGTCGGAGATCACGCTTCCGCTGCCGCCGCAAATGATCTCGCTGGCTGACCTGTCGATCAACGCCGGCGGCGAGGCGAGCGAACATGTGCAAATGCGCGACGGCAAACTCGTCTGGCACGGCGCGCTCCCGGCGCAGCCGACCACGCTGAACGTCACCTACACGGCGGTCGGCAAGGGCCTGTATGAGCTGGTGGTCGCTCCCGGCGGACTCTTGGACCATTACAAGGTATCGCTCACGGCCAAGGGTTCCGATCTGCGCGTGCTCGAGCTTTCGCTCCAGCCCACGAGCGTTCAGCGCTCCGGCGGCAGCAGCACGTACCATTGGGATTACTCGCGGCTGCTGTTTGGCCGGCCGGTGTCGATCGACGTGCTGGGCATCGCGCCGATCGATCGGCTTGGCGAGCTGACCTGGCTGGGGCCGTTGAGCGTCGTGGCCTTTGGCCTGTTGGTCGGGCTGGTCGTGCAAGCGGCCGGCGTCGAGAAGTTCGATCGTTGGATGCTTCTGCTGACGATCGGGACCTTCGCCGGCGCCTACCCGCTCATGTACTTCGCGCAGGAGTATATTTCGCTGCCATCGGCGGTTGTGCTGTCCGCGGCGACGGCGATGGTGGTGATTGCTGTCCGCGCGATCACGCTGATGGGCCTGCGGCGAGCGGTGCTGGGCATCGTGGCGCCGGGCGTGGCGATCATGGCCATCACGCTGGTGGCCGCGATCTGGCCGCAACTGCAAGGAATTCTGCTGACGGGCGGGGCGCTCGGCTTCTTCATCGCCACGATGATGCTAATGCCGAAGGTGAACGCGCAATCGCTCGGCTTCTGGGGACTCGGCCGGCCGATGTCGCGAGTCGGCCAACAGCCGGCCGGCTGAAAGTGGCAACGTTCACAATGCGTGCGAAGTCGAGCGTCGCGATTTTTCAGTCCCACCACCAGGAGCTCGTGCGACTTGGCGACGCTTGGATTCGCGCGGCGTTCACTTGCGGTTCCACGCCGGCCGTGTTGACGGGGCGCGAAACGTCTAGCTCGACGCCGCCGGAGACGCTCACCACCCAGGCGCGGCGCTTGCGGATGGCGCTGGCCTGCGAGGCGACGGATTTCGGAACCTCGTAGGCCGCGAGCTGTAGGCGCTTGTCGTCGAGCAGCATAGGCAAGTCGAGGCCGACGCGCGTGAGCAGATCGCCGCTCGCTAGAACCGCCGTCACGAGGGCCAGATCCATGCAGCCGCGGAGTTGTCCGAAGACGGGTTGAGCTTTTGCGAGTTGATCGTACTTCGTGGTCATGAGGTCCGCCCATTGTTTGGCGGCCGGGTCACCCGCGAGTTGGGTGGCCGCGTGGCCATCGGCGTCAACGCGCTGGGCGGCGGTGAGAACCTGAATGCCCGGGCGTGAGATTCGCCAGCCGAGGCCCTCGGCGTCGCGCTCGACAGGTTCTTTTCCGTAGGCGATCCACCAGCGGGGCATCGCGGCGTGCGGCGTGGCGCCGGATTTCCCTTTCAACAATTCCAAGTAGCTGGGCAGCCCTTCGACGGGCGACGGCGCGAGGCCCATTCCCAGCCGCTTCATTTGCCAATCCGCCGCCACCAGAACGTGGGCGAAGTGATTGTCGCCCGAGACGCCGGTCAGCGTGATCTTCTGCGGCCCCACGGCTTGCTCCATGCGGTCGAGCCACTCGTCCGAAGGCGTCGCTTCCGCACCGTGCATCACCTGTGCAAATCGCTGCAACCCCTCGGGCGTCGGGTCGATCGAGCAACTGATCATGTCACCGGCGAGCAGCGCGTCGCGTGTGCGCAGCGCGGCGATCAGATCGTCCAATTGCATCGTGGCGCCGCCCGACGTCGAGCCGACGACCTCTCCGGCGCCGTTCACGGTCCAGCCCTCGGCCGGTCCTGCCAGCACAATGTCGTGGCATTTGGGATAGGCGAACACGTATTGAACTCGCTGCATGCCGGCCAGATAGAGCAGTTCCGGCGTCAGCGGTTTATTCTGGCTGGCATGTTGAGCCAGCGTGGCGTCCAATCGGCGCAGCGAGATCTTGCGCAGATTGCTCGCTCGGGTCACGTCTCCGGCGAGGCCGTTCAGCGCGGCGAGCCGGGCGTTTCGCAGGGTCAAGACGTCGCGCGGCTCGGCCTGCTCGACGGCGCCTGTGGCGTCAATCGCCACGCCGCCCACCGAGCCGTTGCGGACGACTGGCACGACGCTGATGACGAATGGCCGCTGGCCCGCGACGCTCAGGCTTTGAGCTCGGGTTCGCCCGCTAACGAGACATGCCAAGACGACAAGAAGTCGAATCGGTAGACGCACGGGGAATAATCGGCCGTATGACGACTCGCACGTCATGGCGTACTGAATAGCTCGATCGGTCGATGGGCGTCCTTTACGATCTCTAGCCAATTCTAAGGCAACCGGCGCTTCGCACCAATTCTCGCGGAACTTTCGCGGGAATTGAGCGATTAAAGAAAACGTCGGCGGCGGAGAATTACCGCGGCTGTGAGGAGCAGCGCCATCGTGGCGGGCTCAGGCACGGCGTGGGATGCTGCCGCGAGGTTGGCGTTCAGCCCAAGCTGCGATTGCCAGGCGAGGAAGTCGGCGGCGTCCACGCGGCCGTCGTCGTTGGCGTCGCCGTCTTGTTTCGCGGCATTGGCTTTGCCGAAGCCGGTCTTCCACAGGGCGAGGTCGGCTTGGTTGACGAGGCCGTCCTGGTTGAAGTCCGCGGAGGCCAGGACGATGAGCTTGACGTTCGACGCGGAGTAATTCACGAACCAATCGAGGCCGGCGCCGAGCGTCGGGAGGTTCATTTGTGCGAACTGGCCGGTGACGCCGCCGGTGGCGGTGAGGATGGTGAAGGCGTCGCCGAATTGCGGCGCGAAAGCGCCGGTCAATGCAACGTTCAGATTGCCTTCCAGGTCCGCTTTTCCGAGGACGTTCACCACGTCCTGATCGATGCCGGCGGTGTTGCCGCCGAGGTCAATCGCAAGTGTTCCGCCAGCGAGATGGTAGAAGTCGCCTTGGACGGTGAGGGCGCCGGTCGGGTCGATCTGGCTGCCGGCAATCGACGCGAAGCGGGCCCGCATCGAGGCGGCGATCAGGTGCGTGTCGTCCTGCGACGTGGCGGCGTTCCAGCCGTAGAGGCGGAACTCGACCGGGGCGGTCGTGGGCTGGGCGCCGGCGAACGAGCCGATGAACAAGGTTTGATTGGCGGCGCCAGTGGCGGCGGTGGAAATCTGTGCGACTTGTTGGCCTGAGGCGAAGCCGCCGAGGCTCGACATGATCGCGTAGTCGGTCGCCGACCCGCCGGCCTGCCGCCAGAGCGTGAAGCTAACCGTGTCGGTGAACATGGTCATGCCGGGCACGGCTTGGACGGCGAAGCTGACGTAGTCGTTGCCGCCGATCGCGGATTGCAGCGTGCTGCCGGTGGAGAAGCCGGCGACGTTCAGCTCGTTGCCGGTGTTGTTCGCGCCGCTAGCCGCGACGCCTGCGCCGAAATCGAGGCCGGAATTGAGCGTGAGGTTCGCACTCGTGCGCTTCAGTTCGGTGAGCGGCGCGTTGTCCTGCACTCCGGCGAAGTTGAACTCCAGCGTGGGAACGGAGATGAACTTCGCGGTGAGCGAGGCGGCGTTGAAGTGGGTGTTGCCGGTGGCGGCGGTGGCGCCCCAGGAATAAAGGCGGTACTCGATGGGATCCGACAGCGCGTCGGCCACGGCCGGAATGTTCGCGTTGAGCGTGTGCGTGTGGGAAACGCCGGTGTCGATGTAAGTGGCTTGAGCGAGCGCGGCGGCGGAGGTGAACCCATCGACGCTCGAAAGGATCGCAAAGTTCTTGGCGGCCGCCCCGCCGTTCCGCCAGAGATTAAAGCTGACGGAGTTCGGGATGACGCCGGCGCCATCGACGGGGTTCACGGTGAAGGTGACGTAGTCGCCGTCGGCAATTGCCTCCGACAGGGACGTGGCGGTTTGGCCGATGAGGTTCAGCTCGTTGCCAGCATCGGTGCCGCCGGCGCCCCACCGCGGGCCGACGCCTGGGCCGAAGTCCAGGCCGTGCGAGATTTGCAGGTACGGGCTGAGCGTGGAGGTTTGCGCGACCGGCACATCGTCCTGCACTCCGGTGAAATCGAAGGTCGCGGCGCTCGTGACGCCTGTGTTCAGCGAGATTGGCGGCAGAGCGGGCGGCGCTACGACGGGCCAGTTCGTCGCATCGTTATTGCCAGGCGAAAGCTGGCCTTGGTTGTACACATCCCCCGTGATGGCGCCGTGGCCGGTGATTTCGCCGCCGGCGCGGATATTGGTCCAGCGGCTGCTGGCGAGCGTGCCGCCGTCGATGTCGATGCGGCCGTGATTGCCGACGCGAACTTCGTTCAAGCCGGTGAGCGTGCGGCCATCGTGGATGTTCACCACCTGCAGGGCGGACTGGCCCTTCACCTCGACGCCGAGCGTGGTGACGTCGGCCGACACGTGGGCGATGGCCGGCGCGGCGCCGGTGTTCGCGACGACCGCGGACCAGTAACGATCCGGTCCGGTCGGCGCGCCCCAGTGCGCCGCGTCCTGCAGGTTGCCGCCGCTGGGGCCGGACCATTGCCGGTATTGCACTGAACCCCGAGTGACGTCCTCGGCAATGGCGTCGGCCTCCAGCTCGGCGGCGATTTGTGCGTTGGCGGGAGTGTTCAGGTTGAGGGGCGAGGTTTCGCCGGGATCGGCGTTCAGATTGAACAACTCGGTGGTTTCGTTGTCGTAGCGGATGAGCTTCATGCCGTCCTGGCGGATGACGGCCCAGCGGCCGACGCGCGGATCGGGGTCCTGTCCGTGGGCGCCCTGGTGCTCGACGACCAGATACTTGCGCTCGTGCAGGTGGCCTTCGCCAGTGAAGATGGCGGCGAGCGACGTGCCGTCGATGCCGACGGGCGCCTCCGTGCCGGCCAGGTCCGCGGCGGTGGCCATGAAGTCGGCCAGGTCGGTGCGATAGTCGCTTACCGTGCCGGGGGCGATGGTTCCCTGCCAGGAGGCGACGGCCGGCATGTGGATGCCGCCTTCGTAGACTTCGAACTTGCCGCCGCGGTAGGGGCCGTTGGCGTCGAAGAAGTCGATCGGCGAGTTGTCCTCGGTGCTCGGCCCGTTGTCGGAGGTGAACATGATCAGCGTATTGGAGAGCAGACTGTCCGACTTATCGCCGTCGCCGTTCGGGTCGCCGAGCTTGGCGACGAGCGAGCCGATGCTGGCGTCCATGCGGGTGA
>JAICUM010000277.1 GCA_025935855.1 Pirellulales bacterium
GCACTCGTTCATGTATACGCAGCTCGGCGGCGCCGGCTCGGGATGGTACATGGAAGGGATGGCGGAGCTACTGGGCACGCATCGCTGGGAGAACGGCGGGCTGAAGCTGGGCGTCTTTCCGGCACGCAAGGAAGACGTGCCGATGTGGGGGCGGATCAAACTGATCCGCGAGGCGGTGGCCGCGGGAAAGGCGCTGCCGATCGCGGCGGTGATGAAGATCGACAATCGCCGCAAGCTTTCGACCATCGAGTACGCGTGGACGTGGGCGCTGGCGGCGCTACTCGACGGCCATCCGGGATTTCAGGCGCGATTTCGCGAGCTGAAGAAGTACGTGGCCGATCCGGCGTTTGATGAGCGGTTCCGTGCGTTGTTCGCCGATGACTGGGACGACCTGCTCGCGGAGTGGGAAGCGCTGGTGCGAACGATCGACTATGGGTATGACATGCGGCGCATGGCGATGGTACATAAGCCGGCGGAGGAGATTGGTTCTCAGCCGCAGCGTGGGAAGATTGTTGCCGATCGCGGTTGGCAATCGACGGGCTGGCTGCTGAAGGCCGGGCGGGCGTATCGCGTCACGGCGAGCGGCCGGTTTCAGATTGCAGATGACGGCAAGCCGTGGCCGTGCGAAGCGGGCGGGGTGACGATCGAGTATTACGACGGTAAACCGCTGGGCGTGCTGCTGGGGGCGCTGCGGCCGGCGGCGAATCGGGGGCGGTTTGGTCCGCCGCTGACGATTGGCTTGGGGGCGACGCTTGATCCGAAGGAAGATGCGGTGCTGTATTTGCGCGTGAACGATTTGCCGGGGACGCTGAATGACAATCGCGGCGAGGCGTCCGTTACAATTGCGCCTGAATAAGAGCTATCCGAGAGCAAGAGCCGCCTTAAGCCGTTTATCAACTTCCGCCAGAAGCGGCTCCGTAAGATGGCCGGTGACTCGAAGGACATCTTGTTGGGCGATGGTGTAAAGGTTCCCGCATTTCACGGCCGAAGGCCCGTGCAATCCTGACACCTGTCCTCCCGGTGAGGCGGGATCAATCAAAAGCTGCGTTGGTTCGCCGACAAAACGGGTATTGCCTGTGATCATTGCAATGACTGTGTGCGTTAACCGCGCATTGTCCCGATCGTTTTGAACGATCAAGGCCGGACGATTCTTTCCGCGCGATCCATCAACGTAAGGGAACTGGACAATGACGACGTCGCCGCGCTTCATTGATAGCTATCGAGAAGTGGATCGTTCAGGTCATCGTCAGCCATGACCCGCTCGATCATCGGATACGCTTCACGCGGATCGAATGGAGAATTCGCGCCGAAAAGTGCGACGTACTGTTCAGCCGAGAGAAGATAATACACCTCGTTTGACGAGGGATCATATAACTCGACCGGCGTGCCGACTTGCACGGCTTGTTTCAGGTTCGGAGCTAACTCGGCGCGAGTCATATACTGATTGTACGTCGCTGCCTACCAATACACAAACCGCTGGAACAGGTCGCGTTCTTTGGGCGGGAGGGCGTTTACGTCCGGGACCAGGAAGCGGTTGTCGTCGAGGTCTAGCAGCATTTTGCCGCGCGTCCCGAAGTCCTGGACCTGGCTTTGGCTCCAGCGCATCGTGAATCGCCGGGGGCCGTGCGGGGTGCGGACGTCGCAGTGGAGGTGGCCGAGCTCCAGACGGATGTCGTCCACGCCTTCGATGGTTTGCAGAAAGTAGCGGCGGTCCAGCGCGTGGCGGACGAGCATCTGAGCTTCGAGCGGCCAGGCTTCGAGGTTGCGCAGGATGCCGATTTCCTGCTGCTCGCCGTCGCGGGTCCAGACGCGGAGGCTGATGTAGTCGTTGGGATTGGTGGCGGGGAACAGGTTGACGGCGAAGACGCCGCGGTGGACTTCGTCGTTGCCGAGGACGACGGTGACCGTGCTGCGAGGTCCGGGACAGACTTCGGCGTCGGCGGGCGTCAACCAGACTGGCATGAAGGCTTGAGCGTTCGAATCGGCGGCGCTTGATTCAGGCGCCTTGGCCTCCACGGCGTGGGTGAGCACCGCATCGACCGACGTACCTTGGGAAACCTGCGATTGCAGGCGCACGAGCTTGGCATACTGGCCGTCCTCGGCCAGTAGTTTTTCGTGACCGCCTTGTTCGATCAGCCGGCCGCGATCGAAGACGAAAATGCGATGGGCGTCGCGCAGCGTGGAAAGCCGGTGGGCGATGGCAATGGTGGTGCGTCCTCGCGTGAGCGCTTTGAGCGCCTGCTGGATGGCCTGCTCGCTTTCGGCATCGACGCTGCTGGTCGCTTCGTCGAGCACGAGAATCGGCGGATCGTACAGGATCGCCCGGGCGATGGAGAGCCTCTGGCGTTCGCCGCCGGAGAGGCCGGCGCCTCGCTCGCCCAGCCAGGTGTCGTAGCCCAGCGGCGAGTTGAGAATGAATTCGTGCGACTGGGCCGCCTTGGCCGCGGCGATCGCCTGCTCCGGCGTGCTGGTGGGCAGTCCGTACACCAGGTTTTCCCAAATCGTGCCGCGGAACATGAACGGCTCCTGCAGCACGACGCCGATGTGCCGCCGCAGTTGGTTCGCGGCTACCTTTCGCACGTCGGCGCCATCCACCAGCACGGCGCCTTCGTTCACGTCGTAGAACCGGCAGAGCAGATTCACGAGCGTGGTCTTGCCGCTGCCGCTCTTGCCGACGATGCCGATGGTTTCGCCGGGCTGGATGGCGAAGCTCACGTCGCGCAGCACCGGCTGGTGGCGCTCGTAGCCGAAGGTGACGTTGTCGAACTCGATGCGGCCCTTGACCTCAGGCAGGTCCACCGGCTGCTCGCAATCGGTCGATTCCAGCGGCGTGTCGAGCAGCTCGAACACGCGCTGGCAGCCGGTGAGGAAGTTGGTGAGCCAGGTGGTGAACTGCGAGAGCGTGGCGAGTGGTGTGTAGAACATGGCGAGGTACGCCAGGAACGCCATGAGCGAGCCGAGTGACATCCGGCCAGCCAGCACGTCGCGCCCGCCGACGTACCATACGATGAGCCCGCCTAGGCTGAAAATGAGCTGCATCGTCGCCGAGAAGGCGGCGGTCGAGTAATCGACGCGCATCCGCGAGTTGCGCAGGTAATCGCTGATGCGGTTGAAGCGGTCGTATTCACGGCGCTCCTGGGCGAAGGCCTTCACCACGCGGATGCCCGAGAGCATTCCGGAGAGCATGCCGGCTTGTTTGCTGCTGGCGTCCCAGTAGCGGTAGTGCTTGGGGTGCACCTTTTTCCAAAAGAACCAACTGCCGGCGATGACCAGTGGCGCGGGAATGAGCGTGTAGACGGCGAGCTTGGGGTTAAGCGTCATCAGCATGACGCCCACGGCGGTCACCTGGACGAGCTGCAAAAGGAATCCGCCGGTGATCTGATGGAGCAGGCTTTGAATCACCTCACTGTCGTAGGCGACGCGGCCGGTGATCGAGCCGACCTGATGGCGGTCGTAGTAGCCGAGGCCAAGGTCGTGGAGCTTCTCGACGAGCTTCGCCCGCAGGTCGAAGGTGAGCGCGACGCCGACGCGGGTGGCCATGCGGCCTTTGGCGAAATTCACCACGCTGAGGACGACGCGGGCGCACGCCAGCGCGCCGACCACGGCAAGCAGGGCTGAGCCGAGCGAGGTTGGATCGAGACCTTGCTCGCCGCCTTTGAGGATATGATCGACGAGATATTGCTGGAGCTTCGGCGGCGCGAGCTCGGCGGCGACGGCCACGAGCATCAGGCTGGACATCAACAGGGCAGGGCGGCGGTAGGGCCGAAGCATTTGGGCGAGCCGGCCGAGCACCGCCTTGCGCGGAATGCAGCGGAGACACATTTCGCCACGCGCGGGGAGGCGCTGGCCGCACTTCTCGCAGTGCGTCGCCAGCCCGGCTTCCTCGAGCGGCGTGAGGATGGCGCCGGTGCTGCGCAACTCTTCCAGGCCGCGGGCGACGCGGTGGAAGCGTTCGGCCTCGGCGTTCGAGTAGCGGGCGAGGTCAACCCAGTGGTCTTCGACATACGCCTGCAGGAAGCCGGAGCCGACGGCGCCTTGCGTGCGGAACTCCGCAACCTGGGCGACCGGCACATGGCTTTCCACTTGCGGGCGGTTTTCGTCGCCGTCAGCCACGGCGATGACGTTCTGGTGCGTGGCGACGATCCAGTGGCGGCGCGGCCGGCCGGAGAGCGACAGGTCGGTGCTAGTCGAAAGGAGCACCGGGACGCCGTTCAGGCCTTGGACTTCGAGTTCCAGTTTGACGGCCAGCGGCAGTTCTTCGTGAATCATGGCAGCACGTGATAGCAACGTCCAAAGGTGCGAGGGCAAGACGTAGACGCGTCGTAGGGATCGCCGGCGGAGTGGCTCGGCCGTTCAGCGAAGGCGCAAACGGAGCAAGCGGCTGCAGAATCAGCCGTGCGGGCGATCCATCAAATGGGCGACAAACGTGTCATCCAAAGGTAGCGCGAGGGACCGCCTCCTGCGGTCGCGAAGTGAAGAAACCATCGTCGGTGCGACGGCGGAGGGATTATACGCGCCGCGGGGAATCGAGCTAGAGCGATGTGCGGAGGTAAAACGCGCCGAGCCAGAATGGCTCGGCTATATAGGCCGGCCATTCTGGCCGGGCACGGGTGTGTTGCGTCGCAATTGACACCCTCCAATGCCGCTCTGACAATGACTCTGGAATCAGTCCGGCCCTCTCTCCCTGGTGGAGAGGGCCGGAAGAATCAAATCGCATCATCCGCGCTAATTCATTCATTTAAGATTGCCGCCGC
Organism: Pirellulales bacterium; assembly: GCA_025935855.1. GTDB lineage: Bacteria > Planctomycetota > Planctomycetia > Pirellulales > Lacipirellulaceae > Lacipirellula. Next base: position 4,755 of record JAICUM010000277.1, read on the forward strand.
CACATGACCAACGCCCTTGCCGCCGCTGATCCTGAAGTCTGGTCCGCCGTTGCTGATGAAATGCAGCGCCAGCAGGACGGGCTGGAGATGATTGCCAGCGAGAACTACACCAGCCCGGCCATCATGCAAGCGGCCGGCAGCGTGCTCACGAACAAGTACGCCGAGGGTTATCCCGGCAAACGGTACTACGGCGGCTGCGAGTACGTGGACGTCGTCGAGACGCTGGCCATCGATCGGGCGAAGCAACTGTTCGGAGCCGAGTTCGCCAATGTGCAGCCGCACAGCGGTTCGCAGGCGAACATGGCGGTGTATCTCACCGCGTTGGAGCCGGGCGACGTCGTGCTCGGCCTCGATCTGGCTCACGGCGGGCATCTGACGCACGGCATGAAGCTGAACTTCTCGGGGATGCTGTACCACTTCTTCAGCTACGGCGTGCGGAAGGAGGACCACCGCATCGATTTCGATCAGGTCGCCCGGCTGGCTCGAGAGCACAAACCGAAAATGATCGTGGCTGGCGCCAGCGCGTACCCGCGCGAGATTCCGCACGGCAAGTTCGCGGAGATTGCCCGCGAAGTCGGCGCCAAGCTGATGGTGGACATGGCCCACTACGCGGGGCTCGTGGCGGCGGGACTGCACGACAATCCCGTGCCGGTGGCCGACTTCGTCACCACGACGACGCACAAGACGCTGCGCGGGCCGCGGGCTGGATTGTGCTTGTGCCGGGAGGAGTATGGCAAGACGCTCAACAGCCGCGTGTTCCCCGGCATTCAGGGCGGGCCGCTGATGCACATTATCGCGGGGAAGGCGGTGTGCTTTGGCGAGGCGCTGCGGCCGGAGTTCAAGGAGTATGCTCGTCAGATTATTGCGAACGCGAAGGCGCTGGCCGAGGTGCTCGCCGCGGGCGGCTTGAGCCTGGTGAGCGGGGGCACGGACAATCACCTCATGCTCGTGGACGTGACGCCGCTGGGTATCGGCGGCAAGCAGGCCGAGGCGGCGCTGGGCGCCTCGGGCATTACGGTGAACAAGAACATGATTCCCTTCGACCCGCGTAAGCCGGTGGATCCCTCGGGCATCCGCGTCGGCACGCCGGCGCTCACGACGCGCGGCATGGGGGTGGAGGAAATGCGAACCATCGGCGGGTGGATGCTGGAAGCGCTGCGTGCGGCGGACGATGCGCGCGTGCATGAACGAATTAGAGAACAGATCCGCGAGCTGTGTGTGGATTTTCCGGTTCCGGCGGCGGCGCTGGAGACCGCGAACACGTAAGATTTTTCCGCAGATGTCGCAGATGTCCGCGGATGCAATGAAAAGATAAAACAAGGTGAGGACCGAGCGCTCACCAGCCTTCCTCCACGGCGCCCCTTATTTTTTGCCGTATCTGCGCTCATCTGTGACATCTGCGGAAAATATTTTGAGCTAACCAAATGACTGAACAAACCCGCGACCGGATTCTGATTGCCGATGACAACGAGGCGAACGTCGAGCTGCTCGAGGCTTACTTGAGCGACAGTGGGCTGGACGCCGAGATCGCCGTTGCGGTGGATGGGCAGGACACGCTCGACAAGGCCGCCTCCTTTCAGCCGGACCTCATTCTGCTGGACGTTATGATGCCGAAGCTCAGTGGCTTCGAGGTTTGCCAGAAGCTGAAGAAGAACCCGGCGACCAGCAAGATCATGATCCTGATGGTCACCGCGCTGAACGAGCACGGCGACATGGAACGGGCCGTCGATGCTGGCACCGACGATTTCCTGTCGAAGCCGGTCGATAAGGTGTCGCTCATCACTCGCGTGCAAAACATGCTGAAA
>JAICUM010000055.1 GCA_025935855.1 Pirellulales bacterium
CGATGCAGCCGCAGGATTGGAATTCGGGCTTTGTGCGCTCTGTAGGCGTCCTGATGAGCGGCCGGGCCGTCGACATGGACGAGCATGGCGAGGAGATTCACGGCAACAACATTTTGCTGTTGTTCAACGCGGATCACGCGGTGGACATCAAATTCACGCTGGCGGAAGTCGATAAGGGGACGCCGTGGGAGTTGGTGATCGACACATACGACGCGGAAACGCCGTCGATGGACCCAATGAACGCCGGCCAAGAGTACACCCTGCGGCCCTGCAGCATGGCGGTGTTGCGAGCGTGGGAAGACGACTCGGACGAGGCGTGACTAAGTGTAGCCATCTCGCTGGAGCGAGATGGTTGCCTCTCACTCCAGCGAGAGGCCTACACTTGCGCGGCAGCTTCGTCTCGCGTGGGGTGGCACATGTCCGACAAGTGCGCGCCAACTCTTTGGACCGTCGGGCATTCAAATATCGCGCTCAACGAGTTTATCGGCTTGCTGACGCCGCACAAAATCCAAGTCGTTGCGGATGTGCGGCGGTTTCCTGGGTCGCGCCGCTGGCCGCACTTCAATGCGGAGGCGTTGGCCGACGGACTAGCCCAGCACGGCATCGAGTATCGGCATTTCCAGAAGCTTGGCGGGCGGCGATCCAAGCGGGCGCCGGATTCGCCGAACGGAGCCTGGCGGGTCGAGGCGTTCAACGCGTACGCCGACTATTTGCAGACGCCAGAGTTTCACGCCAGCTTCCTGGAGCTAATGGATCTGGCGGAAGAGAAGCGCACGGCAATCATGTGCGCAGAAGCGCTGCCATGGCGGTGCCATCGACGAATTATCGCGGACCAGTTCATCGCCGACGGCTGGAAAGTGCTCGACATCATTGGCAAAAAGACACAGGAGCACGCGCTGCCGGAGTTCGCCAGGGTGAACGACGGCGTGCTGACGTACCCGGCGGAGTCGCTGTTTGATGGCAGCTAACGGGGTCGGGAGTCTTTTGCGACTAGAATGCTTCTGCCAGAGCAAGGCCGCCAGTCGCAAAAGACTCCCGACCTCTTACGGCTCACTTCTTCGCGCAGTTCCAAAAGTACCGCTCCAGGCCGCGCAAGTAATGATGGAAACCAAAGCGGTCCATCTCACAGTATGTGGCCTGCAGGCTCCAGCCTTGGCAGCGGACGCGGTACATGGCAATGACCAAGCCTGAGCGGTCGCGGCCCAGCTCGCAGTGGATGTAGATGGGCTGCAGGTTGACATCCGTCAGGAGGCATAAGGCTCTCTCCGCGCTGCCGTCCTTTCGCGGATAAAACGAGACGCCCGATTGCAGGTACGTCATGCCATGAGCTGTGACACAACGGCGCTCTTCTTCCATCCGGCGGTTCCGAATCGTGCGGAGGTCGAGCACCGTCTTCACGCCGAGAGCGGACAGTTGCCGGTAGTCCGCCTCAGTGCGCGGCGCTGGGCCGCGGTAGATTCCCGGGGCGACCTCGGCGACGTCCATCCCCAACGCTGGGCCGGCGGTCGAAAGGGTTATCCAGCAAACGGCGACCTTGACGAATTTCATGGTGATAGACGCTGCGTAAGTCTTGTCGGCCGCTACCCGAATGGTTGTCCGTTGGTCCGGTTGGGACTGCGCCCACCGCAGCTCTCAGAACTGCCCGCCAGCATGGTCGATAGAGCAGAAGATTCGCCCGCTTTCTTTTTCGACATACGCCATGCACGGATTCGCCAGGAATTCGCGACTCATCAGCGGGTCGTCACAGGCGCTTGCCGTCTTAGCCCTTATTGCCGCGCTGGCCGGCGCCGTCGTCGCGGATGAAGTACGGCTTTTCAGCGGCAATGGAGACGCTGCCCGCACGCGGATCGAGCTAATCCAGCAGGCCACCGAGGAAATCGACGCTGCCTATTATGCCGTCGGCGACGATGAGTTCACTCGGAGAATGCTCTTCTTGTTGCGAGACGCCGCCCGGCGCGGGGTGCGCGTCCGCTTGGTCGTGGATGCGTACGAGAACCACATGTCGGACGGGCTGCAGGCCCACTTGCTCAGCGAAGGCGTGGAGATTCGCGAATTCCACCCGTTTCGTGCCAGCCGGCCGTGTTCGTTGAACCGGCGGATGCATGAGAAAATCTTTGTCGTAGACCGCTGCCAGGCGGTTCTCGGAAGCCGCAACCTGGAGGGCGAGCACTTCGGGTTCGCCGCTCCGGGAAAAAACTTTGTCGATCGCGAGGTTTATGTCCGCGGAAGCGTGGCCAATCAGGCCCACGAGTATTTTCACCGTCTATGGTCAAGCGACGAGGTTCGGCCGACCAAAATTCACGGCGGGACATGCCTGAGCAATCTCTGTCCAATTCGCCGATTGAACGGCGGCGAAGAATGCCCGTGCTGCGCCGCGCTTTCTCTGGACAGGGCAGCGTGCGAGCTGACATGTCCGTGCCTTGCCAATAACGGCTCCTGCCAGAATGACGACGTCTATGCGACCCGATGCGTCTGCGCGCGCTTCTTGCACGACCACTGCGGACCAAAGAAGCAGCCCGGCGCCATTAGCGACGAGATCCTGGCGCTCGTTGCCAATGCCCGCGAATCCGTCATTCTCGAGTCTCCGTATCTGCTCGTGTCAGATAAGTTGAGCAAAGCGTTGGCGCAGGCCCAATCACACGGCGCCGAAGTCGTCATCCTGACCAATTCGCTGAATAGCACGGATCAATTGCTCGTTTACGCCGGCTATTCGAATCAGAAAAAAAAGCTCCTCAAGCGCGGCATTGAACTATGGGAATTCCGCGGGCCGGATCATTTGCACGCGAAGTCGGCGCTGATCGACGGCTGCATCTCGATCATCGGCTCTTACAATTTCGACCCGCGCTCCGAGCACCTCAATACAGAGGTGGCCGTGGTCGTGTGCGACCCGTGCTTCGCGGACGATTTATTTGACTCGCTATCGAGGCTCTTCGCCCAGGCATGGCAAGTGGGAGCAGATGGCAAATGCGTTGATTCGGCGATCAAGCATCTGGGGGCCGATCGCTCGAAGCTTCTCAAGCTGCATTGTGCGCGACTAGCGGCGCTGGCTCTTAAGCGGCAACTCTAGCGCTGATCCCAAATGCGCTGACTCAGATGTCCTCTCCGCCGCCACCGGCCACAATCTGCGCATGATTGAGCGTGGCAACAAGTAAGACCCCGCCGATAATATTGCCGATGAGAGCGGGGGCCACGAAGCGCGCTAGCACGTCGCTCCAGGTTTCCGCCCCGGACGCCGCGGCGGCAAAGGTTTCAACGGCGCCGGCAATAATGTGGCTGAAGTGGCCCAAGCCGACGAGATAGGTGATGAGAATAATTACCCAAACGCGCGCGGTCTCGGCAAACGGCAAGAGCCACACCATCAGGGCGATAAGCCAACCGGCGAAAATGCCCTTGAGCAAAATCGTTCCAAAATTTCCCTCGAGCGCCTGCTGACCGAGCTTGATGAACTCGTTTCGCACGCCGGGCTCGAAGGCCTCGGTCCGAGCGGTCACATAGGCGATGGCAAGTGCTCCGAGCATATTGGCGACGAACACAACAACCCACAGCCGTAGGACGTTCAGCAGCGTGGACGCTTTCTTTTCCTTGAGCAGGGGCAGAATGGGCGTGAGTGTGTTTTCGGTGAAGAGCTGCTGCCGTCCCAGAATGACAATCAGGAACCCGGCGCTGTAGCCAAACTTGGATACGAGCGGCCGCCAAAGCGTCTCAGCAAGATGGGCGTTAAGCAATCCCTCGGCGATCATTGAAAAGCCCATGGACAGTCCGGCGGCCAGGCCGGACCAGAAGAGCGCGGAGGTAGATCGCTCGAGCTCGCCTTCTCCTTCTTCCAAGATGGCGCGGTAGACCACCTTGCCGCTCGGCGCCGTTCGTTCATGGGCCTCCCGCTGCTCGGCTTGTTGCTTTTTATCGGCCATGTGCGGATAAGTTGGCGCCCCTGCATTCGGGTCTTCATCTTGGCGTTTTGGGCAATTGGTTACCGTCGCCAGCTAGTTCCTTGACCGGGGCAACAGCGCGCGGCTGCCGCTGTAACTTGAGCGGGGGCAAGGAAACGATGCCCATTGTCGAGGACGCAATCTGGATGCCCACGCCGTCGAGCCCAGCGAGGATGTCGCGCGACATTTTGTCTTTCACCTCGCGGATGGCGTGGTCCTGGGTGACGAACCGCACCGTCATTTCGAGCCAGTTATCCGTCAGCCGCCAGAAGACCTTGGGCGCGACGTCGGCCCGCCGCATGAAATAGCGGCGCTCCATCTCGGCGAGTGCTTCTTCGCTCAGTTCCGCAATCTGGCAAGAATGGCGCTTGGCCGATTCGAGGAGAGTGTGTTCAGCCTTTTCACGGTCAGCGTCGAACGGGATAGGGATGGACATCTCCTCCCAAATGTACGGAAACTCGCGGCTGTAATTGTATACCGGCTCGTCGAAGAACGTTGAATTGCTCACCGCAACGATGCGGCCGGTGTACTGCCGGCTTTTGACCCACATTGACGGAGCATCGGATAGCTCGCCCGGCGGCTGGCCCATTTCCATAATGGTGGTGTGGACAAAGCCAAGCCCGACCACGTCGCCGCGGACGCCGCCCATGACGATGCGGTCGCCGATGTTGAAGGCGTCGCTCCGCAAGATGACGAAGTAGCCGGCGATAGCCGTAACGACTTTTTGCAACGCGAACGCCAGACCAGCGCTGAATAGGCCAAGCGCCGTAGCTAGCCGGCCTTGATCGTCGAACCAGATTGACGCCAGGCCGACGATGAGCAAGATGGCGGTGAAAATCTGAATGGCCTGCCGTAGCCAAAAACGTACCTTTTCGTGCTTTCCTTTTTTCCCCCAGAGATGAAGCCCGGTGAGAAACTTGAGAACGCGACGGAGCACCCAGATGAAGGCAACGAGCACCAGCGTGAAGAGCAGCTTCTTGCCATTGTCGGCGTTCACGCCGACGAGCGGGATGTCGAAGATCTGAACCGTGCGATGTTCGCCGACGATTTGGAACCAATTGCCCATGGCGTTAGCCTTCTGCCGGACAGTGATCGTTTTCCATGCTTTATGTAAGTAAACATGCCTCGGCGACCAGGCCGGGGCCAAAGCCGAGCATGACACAGGGCGGCTTCGCGCCGGCTTGCATCAGCGCTTCGACGATAAACAACACGGTGGCCGAGGACATGTTGCCGTGACGAGCGAGGATGTCGCGCGAGATTTTCGTCTTCTCGCTGGTGAGAGCCATGGCCGCTTCCACGGCCTCGACAATCTTTGGCCCGCCAGGATGAACGGCCCAGGAGCGGATATCGCCGACCGCGAGGTCCTGATGCCCAAGCCAGGCGGTGAGCCAGCCGCCGAGATCCTCGCGGATGAGCTTTGGCAGGCGCGACGAGATGGTCATCGCGAACCCGTGGTTGCCGACGCTCCAGGTCCTCGCGTCGGCGGTGTTTGGAAAGAGATAGGAGCCGGTGGCGGCGAGGCGCCAACGCGGTGGATTGCTGGTTGGGTGCTCGTCAACTTGGCCCAGAATCACAGCGCCGGAGCCGTCGGCGAACAGTGCGTTGCCGAGCAGGCGTTCCATGTCGAAGAAGAAGGTGTAGTGCAGGCTGCACAGTTCGGTCGCACACATTAGGATGCGCGCGTTGGCATCGGAAGCGGCCAAGCCGCGGGCGACGCGCAGGGCGTTGATCGCGCCATGGCAGCCCATGTAGCCGACGTGGATGCGCTCGGTCGTCCGGAGGAGCCCGAGGCGTTCGATCAGCCCGCTGTCAACGCCGGGTGCGGTGAAGCCGGTGCAAGAGGCGGTGACGACGTGCGTGATGTCATACGGCTCAAGCTCTGATTCTTGCAGTGCCTTCTCCGCAGCAGCCGCTGCAAGCGGTAGGGCGTGCTCCTGGTAGTACGCCATGCGCTCTTCAGTGGTCGGACCGGGGTTGGGGGCGCCGGCGGCGCGCTGTTCGGACGTCGGCGCCCAGCGGTAGGCCTCCGTGTGCGGCAGGACAGAATGCCGGACTTCGACGCCGGAATGGCGGTAGAGCGTCGCCGCATAGCGCGACTGCCGTTCGTCCGTGCAGCACAGGTCCTGGGCGAAGGCCAGTGCGGCCCGTTGATCGAGCCGATGCGGCGGCAGCGCGGTCGCGATGCTGAGGATTTCAACGGCCATGCTGCGGTTCCAATGGCGAGGTGGTAAATGGGCGGAGCGGCCGATCGAGGCTGTGGACGATGGGCGCCGCAAGGGCGGGCAGTTTATCCAAGGCCCACATAGCGGCGGAGCGAATGGCGTCGCTGCGCAGCGCGCGGGTGACGGCCCGGCAGCGGCGGTGGCGGCGGCGGACGGCCATTTCATAACGGCGAGCCCAATTCGCGACGACATTAGCGTCCCAAGTTTCCAACTGCTGGTGAACGAATGCCGCCGCTTCGACGGCCGATTGCATCGCCCAGCCAATGCCTTCGCCGGTGAACGGTTCGACATAACCGGCGGAGTCGCCAATGAGGACCGCGCGGTGCAGTACCAGCGGCCGCACGGAGCGCGTCAGCGGCGGCGTGCCGCGCCAATTGGCGGCCTCCAACCCGGCCGGCGGCTCGAAACCCGCGTCGCGGATGATTCGACTAATCAAACCGCTTGTCGAACCAGCTTGAGCCAGCGCATGTGTCGAAATCGCCGCCGCGACATCGAGCAAATGTTCGCCGACCGCGGCCATGCCGACGTAGCCTTCATGGCTGCAGGCCATGAAAAGCGATTTCTTCTGCGCGCGATTCATCGCCACTTCGACGATGGCGCTAACTCCGATGAAGGAGTTCGGCGCCAGGGCGTGGTTGCATGCAGAGGGCGGCCATCCCAGGCCCGTGGCAAGAATCACCGCTTTTGCTTCAACGATCATCACTTGACCGGGGCGGACGAGATGGACTCTTCGCACACTTGATTCGCTTGCGGCAATAAGCTCCCCCATCGTCTGATCGAAAAGCGTCACGCCGGCACTTTTCGCTTCTTCTACGAGCGCCTGATCGAATCGCTCGCGTGAAACGGCAATGCGACGGCCGCTGCAGAATTCGACAACCCGGCCGCGATTCGCCAAGCGCATGGTGAGCAGCGAAACACCGCGACACTGCCGCGGCAGATGCGCCAGGCCGACTTGGTCCAAAACACTCAACGCCGCGCCGCCAAGGCACCCGCCGCAAACTTTCGGCCGCGGCAAAGGGTGCTTTTCAACCAAGAGCACTCGCCGCCTCGCATGCGCAAGTTGCCGGGCCGCGATCGCGCCCGCCGGGCCGGCGCCGAGGACGACGACATCCCACGGTCCGCGTGAGCTCAAATCGGGTTGCCCGTCGCCATCATTCACGCGTCATTTCCCTTATCGCGAATTATCAACATCCGGCACGGCCAGGTTGTGCGAATCATGGCGTCGCGTAGGCCCGCCTCATGGCATAAGCCGCGCATCTCGGCGATCGAAAACGCGTTCGCCACGGACAGCGGTGCGTCGGCATGGACGACCGGCGAAGTGGTCAGCAGCCGACTTGCCGCATGGGCCAGAGCGTAACCGCGCAAGTTTCGGCGGAGATCGCTGACGACCATCAACGGCGCGGCGTCAGCCATGTTTGATAACAGGCGGACGACTTCCACCGCCTGCAAGTGATGCAGGAACAACGAACAAGTCACTATGTCGAAGCCGACCGGAATCGATTGGCCGAGCACATCGTGTTGCTGAAAAGTAACGTTCGCGTGAGCGTGCCGAGCCCGCGCGGCGGCAAAGTCACACGCCGTCGAACTCTTGTCCAAGCCGAGGATTTCAAGAGGTACGCCCCGCTTTTGGGCCCGTGCCCACAAGCTTAGCGGCACGTCGCCGCCGCCGCTGGCGATATCGAGCAGGCGTAGTGACTTGCCGGAGGCGGGCCGCAATCGGCGATTGATCTCGCGCCACAAAGTCGCCGCGACGCCGGACGCCCGATTCAATCGGCGAAGTCCACGCAGCGCGCAAACGTGCTCAGCGGCGCCCAGTTGCGGCTGATCCATGACTTCCGGCCGCAATCGGCGCGTGGCGAAGAGCAGCGATGTCATACCCGCAGCATCCGAAATCGGACAAGAAGTGCAAATTTGCCTGTCGCCTACCGCAAACGCGGCGCCGACTTATCATGGAACAAAGTCAGGCCATTTGACATCATTCCAGCGGCCTCCTAGTGTGAATGCCTGACGAATTTCACCTAAAATCGGCACTTTCCACGCCCACCGATCCTCCCATGCGATTACGCTTCTTCATGCTTCTGACCCCGCTAGTCTTGGCTTCCAATCCCCTGCCCGCCGCGGAGCCGCTTCGCGCCGGCATCATCGGCTGCGATACATCGCACGTCATCGCCTTCACCAAGGTGATCAACGATCCGCAGGCCACCGGCGCCGCGGCCAAGGTGCAAGTCACCTGCGCGTTTCCTGGCGGCAGCGACGACATTCCCGACAGCCGCAATCGCGTCGAGCCGTACACAAAGCAGTTGAAGGAGCAGGGGATCGAGATCGTCGGTTCCGTCGAGAAAGTTGTCGAACAGTCGGACGTGATCATGATCGAAAGCCTCGACGGCCGGCCCCATTTGGAGCAGTTCCGCAAGGCGGCCAAGGGAAAGCCGGTGTTCATCGACAAGCCGGCGGCGAGCTCGCTGGCCGAGGTGGTCGCGATTTTCAAATTGGCCGAGCAGACGAAAACGCCCTGCTACTCGTCGTCCGCGTTGCGGTTTGGCGACACGGTCGCGGACCTCGCGAAAGATGATGACAAGGCGAAAGGTCCCATCGTCGGTTGCTCGGTGGCCAGCCCGTACAGCACCGAGCGGCATCACCCGGACCTTTTTTGGTACGGCATCCATGGCGTCGAGTCGATTTACACCCTCCTGGGGACCGGCTGCGAAACAGTCAGCCGCACGGAAGGCAAGTTCGCCACGGTCGCGGTCGGCAAGTGGCGGGATGGGCGGATCGGCACGTTCACCGGCCTGAAGGGAAACCACGATTACGCGTTCACCGTGTTCCATGAGAAGGGCATCGCGGCTGCTCAAGGATTTAGCGGCTATGAGCCGCACGTTCGAGAAATGTGCGAGTTCTTCGTGAGCCGGAAGCCGCCGGTGACGGCCGATGAAACCATTGAGATCTACGCCTTCATGCAGGCCGCCGATGAGAGCCTGAAAAACGACGGCCGGCCCGTTTCGTTGCACGAGGTCATCAAACGGGCTGAAGACCAGGCCGCTGAGCTAGTCGGAGAGAAACATGCCGGGAATTGATCGCCGAACATTTATCGCCGGAGCCGCCGCTGGCGCCGCGGTGGCCGCCACCTCGCGAACTCGCGCCGCCGATGCGAACAGCCAGGTGGTGCTGGCCATCATGGGCGCGAACAACCGAGGTTCGCAGCTCGCCACGCGGCTGGCACAGCAGCCGACCGCGCGGATTGCCTATGTGTGCGACCCCGATGAGCGGGCGATCAAGAAAGGCATCGACGCCGCCACGTCCAACGGCGGGCCGGCGCCGAAGGGGATCCCCGATTTCCGCGAGGTTCTCGACGACCCCGCGGTGGACGGCCTGGTCGTCGCGGCGCCGAATCATTGGCACGCCCCGGCGACCATTCTCGCTTGCGCCGCCGGCAAGCACGTGTACGTCGAAAAGCCGTGCAGCCATTCCGCCGAAGAAGGCGAGCTGATGATCGCCGCCGCGCGGAAGGCGAAGCGCACCGTGCAGGTCGGCATGCAGCGCCGCAGCGGCGAGTTGTACAAGCAAGTCATCGACAAGGTCCGCGGCGGCGCCCTGGGTGAAGTGCTGTACGCGAGGAGCTGGTACATGGTTGACCGCCCGTCGATCGGCAAGGGCAAGGAGGCGCCGGTTCCGGAGTGGCTCGACTATTCACTGTGGCAAGGCCCGGCGCCGGAGCGGCCGTATCGCGACAACATATTGCACTACAACAGGCACTGGTTCTGGCATTGGGGCGACGGCGAGGTCGGGAACAACGGCGTCCACACGATCGACCTCTGCCGCTGGGCGCTCGGCGTCGATTATCCGACTCGCGTGACGATGACCGGCGGACACGTTCGCTACGACGACGATCAGCAGACGCCCGATACCGTGACCGCGACTTACCAGTTCGGAAAGAAGCTCCTGGTTTGGGAAGGCCTGAGCTGGTCGCGCCCGTACGTTCGACGCAGTTCCATCGGCATTGAGCTGCGCGGCGAGGCAGGCACGCTTTACGTCGATGACGGCGGCTACACCGTGTACGACCCGAGCGGCAAGGAAATCGAAAAACACAAGGCCGACCGCGGTGACGCCGCGCATCTGAAGGATTTTCTCGACGCCGTGCGGGACGGCCACCGAACGGCCGCCGACATCGAAGACGGGCATAAAAGCGCCCTCTTGTGCCACCTCGGCAACATCGCCTACCGCACCGGCTCCATCCTGAAAACCGACCCGTCGAACGGGCATATCCAGAACAATGTCGAAGCGGAGAAATTCTGGCAGCGCGAATACCGTCCCGGCTGGAAACCCACCGTATAACAGTTAGGCTAAAGAGGGGCGGATTCTTTCTCTCTGGGCCACGGCGCGCGAATTAGCAGAGCCGCTTTTCTGAGGATCATCCGCCATGCTCACGGAAGAACCACACGCCCAGCTCGAACTGCCGGCGGCGACCGAACCAATCGGCGGCGTCCACGACGATGCCAATTCCTCGCTCGTCGAAGATGTTTACCACCGGATCCTCATGCGGATCGTGCGGGGCGAGCTGGCCGGCGGCAGCGAGCTGAAGTCCACACGGCTCTCGCAGGAGCTCGGCGTCAGCCGGACGCCGGTGGTGCAGGCCCTGTCGCGACTGATTGCCGACGGGATCGTGACGCAGCGGCCGAACATGCGGGCCGTGGTGCGTCCCGGGGCCGAGAATTGGCTCGTTGAAATCCACGAGCTGCGGCTGCTCTTAGAGCCGCCGGCGGCCGCGAAAGCGGCGAAGCTGATGCCGACCGAGGCGATCGACCAATTACAGCAGGCGGCCGTCGCCGTCGGGCCGGAGCAGGACGCCGGCTGGGGAATGCGGGCTCGCGAGTTCGATTTTCAGTTTCACCTGGCCATCGCGGACCACGCGGGGAACCAACCGCTGCGGTCCGCCATCTACAAATGCTGGGAATACAAGCGGATGTCTTACGAACTAGCCGCCGATCGCATGGAATCGATCAACCGCGGCTACCGCGAGCACCTAGCCATCCTCGAGGCGCTAAGAGAACGCGACCCGGCCACGGCCGCAGCGGCGATGGAGCTGCACCTGCGGCACGCTTCGTCCTGGCGTCCGGAGCGGCGAATCGTCTAAAATCTATGAAATTGATCGGGCTTTATTGACAGCCTGAACACCGCGGGCTAAAGTGCATTCACTTTTACCTTCGGTCCTTTGCCTCTCCACGGTCCTATGGCTGAGCAGCGTCATCAATCAGAGCACACGCTCCGCGCCGGCATGGTCGGCATGGGGATGATTTTTGACGAGACCTACCGCCCGTTCTTCGAGGCGGTCAGCCGGCAGCCGCTCTTTGATCCACTGTTTGGACCGTGTTCGGTCGCACTGAGCGCCGTCGCCACGCGCACCGGGAGCCGTGCTGAAGCGTATCGCAAGCAAGCGCCGGCAGGTGTCAGCAGCTTCGCGAGTTTCCATGGGCCGAAGTCGGTTGAGCAAACACTCGCCGGCGGCGTTGATCTGGTGTGCGTCGCCACGCCCGACGATCGCCACTTCGAAGCTGCCAAGCTCGCCCTAGGGGCGGGCAAGCATGTGCTCATCGAGAAGCCGGCGGTGCTGACCCTGCAGGAGCTCGATGAACTCGACGCCCTGGCCCGCCGCCAGCGCGTGCTGGTAAAGGTCGTTTACCACAAGCTGCTCGACCCCGACCACAAGCGGCTGCGAACGCTGTACGCCGACGACGTGCTTCAGCACGTGAATAACGGCTACTGCTCGCTGTTGGAGCCGAAGTCGATTTCCGGGTCCCAATTCGCCGAGTGGATCAAGGGCCGCAATCCCGGCACGTATGTCGCCGTGCATTACATCAAGCTAATCGACTTCACCTTCGAGCTGAGGCTGAAGCGCATCACGTGTACCGGCCAGCGCGGCATCGTTGGCCCGAGCGACGGCAACACGTGGGATTCCACGCAGCTGAGGCTCGTTTATGCCTACGCCGACGGACGGGAAGCAGCGTTCGACATTCACACCAGCTGGGTGACGCCCGACAACTTTCCCGGCTACGTCGAGCAGGAAGTGCAATTCCGCTTCGACAACGGCGTGTGGAACGGCCACAGCCGCAAGCGCGGCGTCGAATGCACCGTCGAAGGCCTGACGCCGACGAAGCTGAAAATCACGATGAACAACCACTACAACGGATCGTTCCTGGAACCGTGGGGCGAGCGGTCGCAGCGCGGCTATGGCACCGAGGTCATTGAGAGATTCATGCGCGAGGTGGCAGCGGTCGAATTCGGCGGGCCGGCGAGCGAGCGAGACCAGCGGCTCCAAGCGGCGCGATCGCTCGCCTACAACGACGTCTCCGCCGATCGCCAGGTCGTCGCCGCGGTACAGGCGATGGAGGCAATCCTCGAGCGGCACGCAGCAGGACGGCCGGATTGCGTCGTGCATGTGAACGATCCGGCGGGCGGGCTGGTGCTGCGGCCGCCGGGCGTGGGCGAAGCGGAGGTACTCTACAAGGGCACGGCGTAAGCCAATCATTCGGGAGGGCAAGGCTCCTGCCGAGCCATGAAGCTGGTACACGCCGCGCGGCTCGGCAGGAGCCTCGCCCTCCCATAGCTTTCCTTTCATTTGAAAAGTGATTCGTGACACAACTTAAGCAACCGGCTGAAATACACCCTGCAAGTGAGGATCAATCCGCCTCCATACGACAAGCGATCGCACGCATAGAACCGCAATCGCTCCGGACGTTTACGCCAAGCCTGGCTGTCATTGCGCGCAGCGAGGGGAGCTATCACTTCACGCCCGAAGGCCGACAGCTTGCCGACTTCACCTCCGGCGTCCTGGTCGCGAATTTGGGCCACAATCCCACGCGCTGGTGGCGGCAGGTGCTCGAGTATTTGGGCGTCAGCCCGTCGGCTCTCGCGTCGAGCAATCGCGACGAGTTTTTCTCCGCGGCGCCGCTTTCGGCTTACAACGCCATCACGCCGCTGGAGGCCGCGGCGTGCGAGCGGCTGCTGAAGAACATGCGTTCGCAGCCCGGCGGCGGCCGCATGGAGCAAGTCATGTGGTCGGCCAGCGGCAGCGAGGGCGTCATCAAGGCCCTGCGCGTGGCCTTGGCTCAAGACCCGAAGCGGCAGATGATCCTTGCCACGCGTTTTGGCTTCCATGGCAAGAAAGGCCTGGCTGGCGCCGTCACCGGGAGCGAAAACGACCCGGAGCGCGATCCGCGCGTGCGGTTCATCAGCTTCCCGCGCCAGGAGTGCTCTTCACTCGAGAAGCGCCGGCAGCCGCTGGATTTGGCGCCGTATCGGGCAGAACTGGAGCAAATTCACCGAGATCTCGGCGACAAGATCTGTTGTCTGATCACCGAGCCGTATCTCGGCGGCGGCGGCTCTTATCATCCGCAAAAGGAATACTTGCAGCTCCTGGAATCCTTCTGCCGCGAGCGCAACATCGTCTTCATTCTCGACGAAGTGCAGGCGAATTTCGGCCGCACCGGGCCGATGTACGCGTACACGCACTACGGCGTCGAGCCGGACATCGTCGTGCTGGGCAAGGGCCTGGGAAACGGCGTGCCGGTGGACGCGGCGGTGGGCCGCGCCGACTTGTTCGCCAAGCTCACCTACGGCGAATCATCCGACACCTGGAGCGGCCATCCCCTCGGCTGCGCCGCCGTGCTGGCGACGCTCGATGAATTCGAGAACGAAGACGTACTGGCGCGCGGGCTGGCGTTGTCGGAAGTCTTTGAAGCCGGATTGCAGCGGCTCACCGAGCTGTCCGCCGTGTGTGCGATTCGCGGCGAAGGCAACGTGTGGGGCATCCAGTGCGCGGCTGTCGCCGGCTGTGATTAGAAAGAGGCGGCGCGCGAAGTCGTTCGCGCCTGTTATCTCGGCGACGACGAGGGACGCGCGATCCACCTGCTCGGCCCGCTGAGCGGCGACGTGATCCGCGTGGCGCCTCCGCTGACGATGCCGCTGGACGAAGGAAAGACCTACCTCGACGCCATGTACGGCATCGTCGCCCGACTGGAAAACGGATAAAGACAACGCGAGGGGGAGGCTCACGCCGAGCCGCGCGGCGTGTACCAGCTTCGCGGGGCCGCAGGAGCCACCCCCACCCCCAAACCAAACACAAATGTAAAAACACAACACACCCCACTCGGCCCCGGAAAGGCGGGGGAACCAGCAGCACCCCCGACGGGGGTCGAACC
>JAICUM010000673.1 GCA_025935855.1 Pirellulales bacterium
AGGCAAAGGGATCTTCGGGAAAGATCCACAGTCGTTTGTCGAGTGAGGCTTCGTCGGCGCCAGCCAGCACCCTGAGCGAAAGATCGACCCGCAGAACGATACCGGGCCGCGATTGGGGCAAGTCGAATTGAACGAGCACGTGGGCAGGATTATTCGCCTCAAGCGCCACCGCCAACTCGCGGCGCGCCACCACCCGCCCGTCGACGGTCAACGTCCACGCCGCACGCGCCTCGGCCTTGGCCTTGGCCGCCGACGAAACCGAGAAATGCAACTTTGTCTCACGCCCGCCAAAGATCGCCGACCATGGCTCATCTGGCTGAATTTTATACTTCACGCGGCCATTAATGAGACGTCTTCAAATCGCTGGAAATTGAGCGTCATCAGGCTGGCCAAGTCCGCGGCGTGAGCCGTCGATAGCCGATCGAGCGTTTCTTCGACTGCGGCCCGGAATTCGGTGAAGGTCGGGTGATAGCGTCCATAGATCGCACGGCGTTTGATGAACTTCCAAAGCCGTTCGATCAAGTTCAAGTTCGGCGAATACGACGGCAGGAACAGCAGCTTGATGCCCAACGAGTCGGCCAACGCCTGCACGACCGCGTTTCGCTGATAGCGGGCGTTGTCCAGGACCAGCGTGATCGGTCCTACCAGTTCCTGGGCCGCGATCTTCCGTAGGAGGTCGCACATCGTCTCCGTGTTGACGACCGTCGTGTTGGTGACCGCGACCAGTTGCCGCGTCACGGCATTCCAGGCGCCCAAGACGTTGAATCGCTGTCGCCCGGAAGCTGCCCGCACGAAGATTCGCGTGAACGACCACAGGCAACACAAGAAGGTGCCAAACACGAAATGGGCCGCATCGACGAAAAATACGTGACCTATGCCCGTCTGGGCCTGGTCCAAACGTGGTTTCAACTGTTCGTCATGGAAGGCGGCTTGGGTGGCGGCATGGTCCGCCAAGTTTTTTTGGGAGGCACGGGGATGGCGCGCACCCGCTGGCACCGCATGCCCATGCCTTTCAGGAAGCCTCGCACCTGGGTGGGGCCGCGGCGAATTCCGGTCAGTTCCTCAATGCGTTGGCGGGCCTCGGCCACCGTGCGAACCGGCCGCGCCTCAAACGATTTCCGAATCAAATCCTGATGAGCGGCCAGGTCGCTCGTCGGCTTGCGACGCTCGCCGCGCTGGCAGAGTCCTTCTAACCCACCCGTGCGGTATTGAAACACGAAACGCTCGACGCTGGAACGCGCCACGCCGACGAACTGGGCGGTTTGCTCCCGGGTCGCCCCGCAATGCAACAGCCACAAAGCCCACATTCGGCGCCGAACATAGGCATCAGGATGCGACTCCCGCTGTTCCTTGATGACCCGCTCTTCGTCTTCCAACAACCGGACGCGCAACCATCCCATATCTTCCGCCTCCCTGCGGTGTTGCTCTTGTGAATTTACCTTTCCAACGGCGCGGAGCGCTCACGGCGGCAAGGCTTGGATTTTCCAAGGCATGAGCTCGGGCGTTCAATGGAGGGCGGACCGAGAGGCTTTGGGTTGCCCTTCCCGTTCGCTATACTGCCGTTGCTTGGTGAAACAGAGTCAGGCTCTGCTGGGAAGCAACCTGACAAGGGATAACCAAGCCGAAGGGCGCGTCAATGACGCCGCTGCCTTGGCGAGTCAAATCGCCAGGGCAGCTTTGTTCATTCCCATTGAACGCCCGAGCCCATGCCTTAAAAAAATCCAACCGTCGCACTTGCACGGCGCGAGAACCACCCGCGAATCTCCGCTGAAGAGACCCCGGCGAGCCCCTCAGCTTAGCCATCCTGCGATAGGTGTCGTAAAAATCGACGGGCGTGTCAATGTCTCATTGGAAGACGCGTGAAGTATAACTAGGTACGGTAAGGGCAAGGCCGGCGCCGACAATAGCCGGTATCTGTTCATAAGCATATATAAGGGGTTAGGAGGAGAAGCAAACAACAACGGGCACACGCCGGCACGTGAACTCAGGTTTTTGGCAACCGGAGCATCGAGCGAAAAAAACGTGAAGCGGCGGCCGACCTCGGCGCGCCTGAGATGGAGTCTGCGGAGCCGTAACGAGGGCGGCTCGCTTAATTACTGAGATCGAAACCGACCGAACCCATCGTTGTTTGGGCGGGCACCGCGTGGCGTCTGGACGCTGAAACCCGCCCGCGATTAGGTCTCTACCAGTAGCTGTCCCAGTTTTCGCGGCGGGTGTTCAGCGTCCATCCACCCGCGTGCCCGCCTCACGAAGTCAGCTACGAATCGAGTCGGGCTATTCCTCGGAACCATCGTCCCGCGCCGTGCGCGGCTCATGCCACGTGAGCCCTGCCTCGGTCTCGATGCCTTTGAGCCACCTTTCGCGAAACTGATTGCCATCCACGCTGGCCACGATAAAGTAC
>JAICUM010000628.1 GCA_025935855.1 Pirellulales bacterium
CAACCGTGAATTGTTGCGGCGGTACCGCTCGACGGCGGTGTTCGACTCGCTGCAGCGGTTCGTGGAGACGATCGACATGAAGTGGTACGGCGAGCAGCCGTGCTTGCCGGAGGATTACGCGGCCTGCCGGACGGCTCATGCTTGGATCCGCGATCACGCCCCCGAGAAACGCCGTGCTGTCCGCTCGTAATGTCATTGTGCTGGCGGCGGCGGTGTTCGGGCTGTCGATTATTCTGACGGCGGTGAGCGCGTTTCGCACCGAGGATTCCGGCGGCTGGGGCCGCGATACGTTCGGCACGCGCGGCGGAGGCTTTCGCGGGTTGTATGAAGTGCTGGGGGAGCTGGGCGTGACGGTCGAGCGGCAAACGGCGCCACCCGACGAGGACATGCCCGTTGGCGACACTTTGGTCCTGCTGGAATCGAACGACGAGCTGGTGCGGGTGAACCCGGCGTATTTGCAGGCGCTGAACGCGTGGGTGAAGCGCGGGGGGCGGTTGATCGTAGCGCCGGATGATCCGGATAGCCATTCGTGGCGGCGGAGGGGCAGCTCCCGTTCGCGGGAGGAGGAAGTCGGGCCGCGGAATGTGCTGGAAGCGCTTGATCTGGACGGCCTCGTTCAGCTTGTGCCGGCGGAGGGGGGCGTGTCGGCGGATGACGACGACGGTTCGATGTTTGAAACGCGAACCACGAAGTCGAAGACGATCAAAGTGCATTCGATCGAGCCGGGGCACGCTTTCGACGACATGGCGACCGACGTGCATGAGTTGGCGATCGACGAGGATGGCTGCGCGACGCTGAAGAGCAAGTCGAAGTACCTGGACGGCGTGCTGGCTTACAAGGATTCCAAAGGGAAGGAGAAGTGGCTGGCGGCGGCGGTGAAGCAGGGGGAGGGCGAGATTATTGTCGTCGCGGACCCGGCGCTGTTCGCCAATCGGTTTCTGGGCGAGGCGGATAACAGCGTGCTGGCGGCGCGGCTGATGGCGCCGGGCGGCGGGACGGTGGTGTTCGACGAGTTTTATCACGGGTTGTCGGTGCGCGGGAATCCGTTTTACCTGCTTACGCGGCCGGGTTTTGCCGCGGCGACGGCGGCGGTGCTGCTGGCGATTGGCGCGTGGGCGTGGCGGACGGCGGTGTTTCTGGGGCCGCCGCTACCGGATGTCGAGGCGTCGCGGCGGAACATCGGCGAATACTTGAACGCGATGGGCCATTTCTTCAGCCGCGGGCGAGGCAGCGGGGCGTTTTTGCTGCAAGAAACCCGCGACGGCGTGTTGCGCGAGTTGTGCCGGAAGCTGCACTTGCCGGTGGAAACGCCGGAGCCGGCGGCGGTGGTTTCGGCGCTTGGCCGGCGGAATGCGAACGCCGCGCGGGAGCTTTCGGCGGCGCTTGTCGAAGCGGATGCGGCGCTGGCGGCGGCCAATGAGCGAGCCGGCGCGTCCTATTATCTATCCATCATGCAGAGGTTAGACAATTGTCTGTCATCGAACACTATCGGGTCCTCCGCGAAGAGCTACTCAAGGTAATCTTCGGGCAGGAGGAAACGGTTGATTTCGCGCTGGCCGCGCTGTTTAGCTGCGGGCACGTGCTGCTGGAAGGGCCGCCGGGCGTGGCGAAGACGCTGCTGGTGCGCACGCTGGCGGCGACGCTGGAGCTGGATTGCCAGCGGCTGCAGATGACGCCTGATTTGCTGCCGACGGACATCACCGGGGCGTCGATCTACCGCGAGGATCTGCACCGGTTCGAGTTTCGCAAGGGGCCGCTGTTCGCGCACTTCGTGCTGGCGGATGAAATCAACCGGTCGTCGGCCCGCACGCAATCGGCGCTGTTGGAAGCGATGCAGGAGCTGCAGGTGACGTACGACGGCGTGGCTCATCCGCTGCCGAAGCCGTTCGTGGTATTTGCGACGCAGAATCCGATCGAGCAGGAGGGGACGTACCCGCTGCCGCTGGCGCAGCTCGACCGCTTCATGTTCAAAGTGAAGATAACGTACCCGGCGGCGGCCGAGGAAGAGCGGGTGCTGAAGGAGCATCATGCGACGGCGGGGATGTCGGCGCCCGAGCAGCGCGAGGTTCGGAAGACGGCGGGGGCGGAGCAGATTCTTGAGGCCCGCGAGGTGATCCGGGCGACGCATGTGCGCGACGAGGTGGTGAGCTACGTGCAGCGGCTGTTGCACGCGACGCGCACGGAGGATGCGCTGAGCGTGGGGGCGAGTCCGCGGGCTGGGCTGATGCTGCTAATGGCGGCGAAGAGCCTGGCCCGTTTCGCGGATCGCGACTTCGTGACGCCGGATGATGTGAAGACGGCGCTGTTGCCGACGCTGCGGCATCGCGTGGTGCTCAGCCCGCAGGCGGAGCTGGAAGGGGCGACGACCGACGACGTGCTGGGCGAGCTGATGGACTCGGTGGAAGTGCCGCGATGAAGTTTCGGCCCGGCGGCAATGCGGTGCAGATTCTTGTCGGGCTGGCGGTGGCGAGTCCGTTGGCGTTTGTCTGGCCGCTGTTTGCGTGGGTTCTGCTCGCGGCAGCGGTTGCGCTGGGCGTGGCGGCGATTGTGGACCTGCGGCGCGTTCGGCCACTGATGAACCGCGTGACCGTTCGACGCGCGATGCCGGCGATCATCGGCCGGGCGGCGCCGCTGGAGGTGCAACTGACGATTCACAATGGGAACGATGTTCCCATTCGGGGCGAAGTTCGGGATCAGCATCCGCGTTCGGCGACGCCGCGGCTGGTGGTGTTTCACATTGGC
>JAICUM010000538.1 GCA_025935855.1 Pirellulales bacterium
CCAACCGCCAAGTAAACCGCGAAACAATCACAAGAATGCTAGAAACGAGGTAAAACGCGCCTCAGAGAACGAGACGTTCATTGTACCTCTGTACATGCCCATGCAATTCTCGAAATCGAAAACAAATGAGACACTTCGCAACGGCGCTTTTGCGCGAAAAACAACACTTGATTTATAGACTTTTGCCGTCCGAGTCCGTCCCGATGGCCGGAATCCGCAGAACGACCGAAAGACCCGAGCCATGCCGGTTGTTCTCGATCGTCATGCGGATGTCATGGGCGTCGGCGATGCTCTTCGAAATGGGCAGTCCCATCCCCATCCCCTCGGGTTTGGTCGTATAAAACGGCTCGAACAGCCGGTTGAGCTGGTTGGGCGATAGCCCGGTTCCGGAATCCCGAATGACGACCTCCACCTGGCCGTTTTCGCGAGACGTCCGAATATCCAGCACCCGCTCTCCAGGAGGCGTGTTTTCCATTGCCTCGCACGCGTTTTTGAGCAGGTTCACGAGCAATTGATCCAATTGCGTGCGGTCGCCGGAGATGGGAGGCAGCGACGGAGCGAATTGCGACCGCAGCTCGATTTCCAGCCGCCGGCACTCGTGGGAAACAAGCTCAAGCGACTCGCGGACTAGCTGGTTCACGGCCAGCACCTCCAGCTCAAAGGGCTGAGCCCGCGTGAACTCCCGCAGCCGGCGTACAATCCGCACCGTGCGGTTCACCGCCTGCGAAATCTCGCCCGTGCACTCAATGGCCCGCGGGACACTATCCGGCCGCGAGGACTCAAGGTTCCGCCGGGCCGCCTCTGCGAAGGTCTTGGCGGCGTGCAGCGGCTGGCTGATTTCATGCACGATGCCGGCGACCATTTCGCCCATCGTCGCCAGGCGCGAAAGGTGAGCCAGGTGCGCCTCCTTCTGCCGCAACAGGTCGCTCGCCTCCTTCAATTGACTGACGTCGCGGCCGACGGATTGGTATTCAACAACCTGGCCTCGTTCGTCAAAGAACGCATGGTTCTCCCATTGCAACCAGGCGAACGTTCCATCGCGCCGCTGGATCCGTCCTTCAAACTGGAATGTCGGATTCTCCGCGGATACCTCCGCCAGGCGCTCTGCAAAGTTCGGACGGTCCTCAGAATGCAGCATCGGGAAGAACCGCATGCCAAGAAGTTCACTCGCCGAGGCGCCGAGGAATCGGCAATAGGCGTCGTTGACAAACGTGCGCGTGCCGTCCGGCCGCCAACGCACGATGAATTCGTTTTGAGCGTTGACGACTTCGCGATACCGGGCTTCGCTGGACCGCAGCTCCTGGTTCATTCGGACCAGCTCTTCGGTGCGAAGGGCGACGCGGCGTTCCAGGTCGTCGTTCAGCGCGCGGAGCGCGTCGGCTTGGGGGTCATCGGGCGCCATAGCGCACAATAGTCTATCTACACAGCCCGCATGGCTGAAAGCGGCGGCGCGACTTCTTTCGCCACCAGCCGGTAGACTTCCCGCGTGCACTCGGCCATGGCGGCTGCCTGGTAGCGCGAGCGGACGGCATTCTGGCCCGAACGGCCAAGTGAATTCACCAAGTCGGCGTCGTTGAGCAATGTCGCCAACTTGTCCGCCAAATCGCCGGGGTCCAACGCCTCGTGAAGCAATCCCCCCCGCGAATCCTCGATCATTTGCGGAAAGGCGCCGTGGTTCGGAAGCACAACTGGCACGGCGTTCGCCCAGGCTTCCAGAACCGGAATGCCTTTGCTTTCGCGATATACCGTCGGCAGGGCCATCAGGTCGAGCGATTGCAGAAACGCGATCTTCGCCTGCCGATCCACTTCGCCGTGATAATGGAACCGGCCCGCCAACGGCCCTTTGGCAACGCGGGCTTCGAGCTCCTCAAAATACTTGCGGTCGCCTTTGCCCAGGTAGCCAGCCGCGTGCAGCTCGAACGCCGGCAGTTCGCCTCGCGCGGCTAGCTGTTCGCACGCTTCCACAAGCAGGTGCAGGCCCTTGTCGTAACAAATGCGGGCCAGGTAACCGATCCTTTGGAGTTGCCCGGGCGGATGCGGCTCTCGCGTGCCGTGACCGGCCAAATCCAGCCCGTGCGGCACGACGTGAATTCGCTCGCGCGGCACGTCGAGGTACTCCGCCATGAAGTCGGCATAGTAGTTGTTCAGCGCGATAAACGCATCCACGTCGGCGGCGCGCTCCCGCAAAAGCGCTCGAACCTGCTCGTAATACGGCGCCTTCAACTTCTCGATAAAGATGTCTTCGCCTGAAAGCGTGCAGACGATTGGAACCCGGCAGCGATCGCGGATTTCCCGGGCCAGTCCCAGCATCATGGCATTCGACAGATGCACCACCTCCGGCTTCACGTCCTCGCAAAGCCAGTCCACGAGAATCTCAAGCTCCTTGCGCTGATGGCCGTGCTCGCCGCGGAGCATCGAGACGGTTAGCGCCCCCAATTCCGCGGGATCGACGCTGGCCCCGTTGCTGGCCATGCGGAGCAGGGCAGGGTGGTCCAACCAGCGATCGAGCCAGCGCGGCAGGCGCCGGAACAGCGGATACTTCTGCTGCAGGTAAGCGTTGATCCCCCCGAAGAAGACGCGGCCGGCGCTCACGTCGTCTTCATCCGTGCGGATCGGCGTGTAGATCGGCGCGAGGATCACATCCTCGCCGAGTTTCAGCAGCGCCGCCGCCAGCGTGTTGTCGTGCAGGCAACTGCCGCAATACATTCCTCCAGCGCCGGCAGTGAGGTAAGCGATGCGCATAAGGATTCTATATAGCCGAGCCATCCTGGCTCGAAGAATTGCGGGGCGAGGCGACCCTTACATTTTGATTGGCGAGAAGCCGTCCGGCCAGAATGGCCGGGCTATTTAGCCCGTTATGCCAGGGCGGGGATGTCGGCGTCTTCGGGCTCGGCGTTGGGGTCTTCCGGCGGCAACTCCTCTTTCATCCGATCGAGGAACGGGTCGAGATCCTTGAAAATCGGCCCGCACTGGCCGTCGAACACCCGGCCGATGAGCAGATTCGTCAGCTCGGCGCGGTGATGCGGGAACTCCTTCACGAATTTGCCGACGCGGAAGCCGCCGGAGTAGAAGGACAGCACGAGCTTGCGGATGAAATTCGTCTTCTCGGCAAACTCGGGCACCCAGCGGCCGAGCACCTCGCCCGATAGATTGCCAGTCTTCAGGGCCTCGAGGATGCAATCCGACGCCATCTGGCCGGATTTCAGCGCGAAGAACACGCCGGAGGAGTACACCGGGTCGATGAAGCCCCAGGCGTCTCCCACGAGCAACCAACCTTCGCCGGCCGAGCGATCGGTCACGTAGGAGAACTCCTTGGCGACGACGAGCTCATCGACTTGTTCGGAACCCTCAAGCCGCTGCTGCATCGCCGGGCACTTGGCGACTTCCTGGAAG
>JAICUM010000789.1 GCA_025935855.1 Pirellulales bacterium
GCGCGCGGTCGGGAAGATGTAGCCGCCTTCGCCGGCGATCGACTCCATCAGAATCGCCGCGACATCGTCGGGCATCACCATAGTGTCGAAGAGTTTCTCAAGCTCGGCGAAACGCCCACGCCGTCGAAGCTCGCCCCGCCGGAGCTCGCCGCGCTCACCGTCACCTGCCAAACCATCCTCAACCTCGACGCGACGGTGTACGAGCGCTGAGACAACTATGATCGTGTTTCAGAAAGCCAAAGACAGTGCGTGCCATGCCCACGGAGGTCCGCCGACGTGGGCATGTCGATCGGTTCTTTTCATGCCCACGCGGACGTGGGCATGGCACGCCCAAAACATCATTGGCAATGGCTAGCAATGTTCACACTTAATCCGCACGACTTTCAGTCCATCACCCGCCGCCACTTCTTCGGCGCAAGCGCCGGCGGCTTGGGCGGCGTCGCACTGGCGTCATTGCTCAACAGCGCCTCCGCTCAAGCGGCAAGCGTTGAAGCGTCATCCGCGCCCAACCCGCTCGGCCAGCTCGCCATCGCACCGCACGCCCGCCGCGTCATTTTCCTCTTCCAATCCGGCGGCCCCGCCCAGCAAGACCTTTTCGATTACAAACCGCTCCTGAACGAAAAAAATGGCCAGCAGCTTCCCGCTCATGTCCGCGCCGGCCAGCGCCTCACCGGCATGAGCGCTCAGCAGGCCTCGATCCCGCTCGCCGGCTCGATCTTTAAGTTCTCCCGGCACGGCCAAAGCGGCGCCTGGCTCAGCGAAGCGTTGCCGCACCATCGCGAGATCGTCGATGACCTCTGCATCGTCAAGTCGATGTGGACCGAGGCGATTAACCACGACCCGGCGATCACCTTCTTCCAAACCGGCTCACAAATCGCCGGCCGGCCCTCGATGGGCGCCTGGCTCTCCTACGGCCTGGGCTCGATGAACGAGGACCTGCCGTCGTTTATTGTGTTGGTCTCGGCGAACCAGGGCGATCAGCCGCTGTACGCCCGCCTGTGGGGCTCCGGCTTCCTCGATTCGAAGTACCAGGGCGTGCAGTTTCGCCCCGGCGCCGACCCGGTGCTCTATCTCAGCAACCCCGACGGCGTCTGCCGCTCCGGCCGCCGGGCGATGCTCGACAAGCTCGCCGCGCTGAACCGCCGGCAGTTCGAAAAAGAGCTCGATCCCGAAATCGAATCCCGCATCGCCCAATACGAGATGGCGTTCCGCATGCAAACGAGCGTCCCCGACGCCACCGACCTGTCCAAGGAGCCGGACTCAACGTTCGCGCTCTACGGCGCCGACAGCCGCACGCCGGGAACCTTCGCGGCCAACTGCGTGCTTGCCCGCCGCCTGGCCGAGCGCGGCGTGCGCTTCATTCAGCTTTACCACCAAGGCTGGGACCACCACGGCAACCTCCCGGCCGGCATCCGCAACCAGTGCGGCGAAACCGACCAAGCCTCCGCCGCGCTGATCAAGGACCTCAAGCAGCGCGGCCTGCTCGACGACACGCTCGTGATCTGGGGCGGCGAGTTCGGCCGCACCTCGTATTCGCAAGGCGCCCTCACCGCGACCGACTACGGCCGCGACCACCACCCGCGGTGCTTCACGATGTGGATGGCCGGCGGCGGCGCCAAGCCGGGCATCAGCTACGGAGCCTCCGATGAATTCGGCTTCAACGCGGTCGAGAACCGCGTGCACGTCCACGACTTCCAGGCCACTGTCCTCCACCTGCTGGGCA
>JAICUM010000476.1 GCA_025935855.1 Pirellulales bacterium
ACTCCTGTCGATCGGCGGCGTGGACATGATCACCAACGCCTCGGACGCCCGCTTTGCGCTGCTCGGTGCGCGCGAGGTGGGTGAAGAGACGCTGAACCGGTTCTACATTTTGCACTGCATCGCGATCCCACTGGCGGTGTCGCTGCTGTTGGCGATCCACTTCTGGCGGGTGAGGAAGGACGGCGGAATTAGTAGCCCTTTATAAATCTTGGCTCAAAGGACAGGCTAATGAGCTATTCATCACGGATGTGTATAAGCACTTTGGTTGCGACATTTGTTTTGTCGTGCTGGAGTCCGGTGAACGGCGCGGAGATTACCTACTCGTGGTCGGGGAGTTTGCACTTACTTGATAGCGCCGGCTCAGATCCATGGGGCATCGGAGCCGATGGAGCCGAATTCACGCTTGCAACGACAGTAGATACGGCGGCGCAGGACCGAAATACCACTCAGGTGCAGTTCGCGTCATTTTTAGCGATCGGCGCGAAGTTATGGCTGAATGGGACGGAGGTTCCGTTTGTGAACGAGGCGTACGTTGATTTCGCAGATTACGCTGCTGACCCATACATAGATATCGTCACGATGGGAGGAACTTTTGCAAAAGGCGGCGAGCCGCTCGACATTGAATCCGTCGTTGGAATCTCGCCACTGACTTTCACGTTTTCGAATGCGAGTGAATCCCCGCCGATTTTCAGTGCGACACAAACGACCGGTCCAGGGACTGCTAGTTCACAACCGTACTATACGAGGGTGGAAGGTGGAGTTACCGTCACTGCGGTTCCCGAAACAAGTAGTTTGAACATGCTCATAGTGCTTTCATCAGCAATCGCGATAAGCAAATCAAAATCCTTCGGTTCCACGTCTAACAAAGCTCCGGTGGCGGCTTAGCAAACGCCCAAATAACGTCCCTAAAAGATGACACACGGCCTGACTGAAGCGCAATTTCTGAATATGGTGGCCTCGTTCCTGGGGCCCTATTACCTTGCGCTGGCCGCGATGAATGCCATTGCCGCGCTGTATCTGTGGCGCGGCGGGCGGGATCGAACGCTGTTCCGCGTGCCCGCCGGGCCCGGGCCGGGGCTGCCGATCACCGGCGCGCTGGTGCTCTTGTTCGCGGCCTTCGTCTTCAGCGTCATGGCGCCGATCGCGATGAGCGGCAGCGGCCAGTGGATGCCTTCGATGCCCGTCGCATGGCGCGAAGCCATCAACCGTAGCACCGGGCCGGTCGTGTACAGCACCGGCACGCTCATCATGCTGGCCATTTTGTTCTTCTTCCGCCGGTTTTTCGTGCGGCCGGCGGTGGCGTGGACGATTCTGAACCTGATGCTGCTGCTGCTCGGTCTGTCGATGACGGACCGCAACTTCTACGAGATCGTCGCGAAGCCGGACAACGTGCCGATCGTGATGCTCGTGTTCCTGTTGGCGTTTTTCACCTGGCTGGCGACGTACCGGGCGGTGATCAACGACGATCGGATGGAGCGCGGCGAGCCGCCCTTGGAAGCGCTGGACAACGAAAAAGTGCTCGTGTGGCCCGACCTGGTGTACACCGAGCTGATCTGCATGATCGCCCTGACGGCGTTTCTGATTTTCTGGGCTATCTCGCTGCCGGCGCCGCTGGAAGAGCCGGCCAGCAGCGTGAAGACGCCCAACCCCTCGAAGGCGCCGTGGTACTTCCTGGGCTTGCAGGAAATGCTCGTCTACTACGACCCGTGGATGGCGGGCGTGGTGCTGCCGAGCCTGATCGTCGTCGGCCTGATGGCTATTCCGTACCTTGACTTCAACAAGCAGGGGAACGGCTACTATACGATCAAGCAGCGGAAGTTCGCGTACCTGTTTTTCCAGTTCGGCTTTCTGGAAATGTGGGTCACGCTCATCGTGCTGGGGACGCTCCTGCGCGGGCCGAACTGGAACTTCTTCGGTCCCTATGAATTCTGGGACCCGCACAAGGTTGAAGCGCTGAACAACATCAACCTGTCGCAGATCTTCTGGGTGAAGCTTTTGGGCGGGTCGCTGCCGACGGCGCCCACCGGCTCCAGCGGGCTCGTGCAGTTCGGCTACATCGTGCTGCGCGAGCTGCCGGGGATCATCTTGGTGCTCGGCTATTTCATCGCGTTGCCGCCGATCATGGCGCTCACGTTCCTGCGGAAATACTTCCAGCGGATGGGACTGATCCGGTTCATGCTGATGGCCAATTTGATGCTGTTCATGGCCGCGCTGCCGATCAAGATGATTCTGCGCTGGGTGTTTAACTTGAAGTATTTGATTGCGATTCCGGAGTATTTTTTGAATTTTTAGGAGGGGACGCGCTCCCCTTCGGCGGACCTTCGGGTCGCGGCTAAACCGCAAGCGATGGCGACGCCTGGTTCTGAATTTACTGCCCCCTGACGACTGGCCCCTGACCACTTCCCACTGCCTACATGCCCGCCACTGAACAAACCTGGCGTAACCAAAAGAAGCTTCACGTCGTGTTCGGCGTGACGGCGCTGGTGATGGCCATCGCGACGGTCGTGATGATGATGCGCGACCACAACCGCGAGTGGAAGCGCTGGCAACTGAAGGACCGCCGCAAGGACGCGTGGATGATCGAGTCGCGCCGCGATTCGCTGGCCGACCAGTACTCCACGCGGATGGGCCAGTTCAACGACGAAATTCGCAAGTACGACAGTCAGGCGTACCCCGAGAACCTCATTGACCAATTCAAGACGCGGGTCGAGCATGAGGATCAGCGGCTGCACGGCGGCGGTGAGCAGGAATCCGAAAACAACACCCGCGTCCACACGGTGACTTACGAGGCGCCCGCCGAGCCAGGCGGCGGCGACGCGAAGCAGTTCCGGCCGCTGGATGAGAAGGTTCAGGAACTAAAGGACGCCGCGGCGGAGGTGGAGAAGGCGCAAGGCGAGGTTGATCAGCTGAAAGCGGCGCAGCCGGCGCCGGCTGCGGCTCCGGGCGAAGGGGCGGCGGCCCCTGTTGAAGGGGAAGCGAAGTCGCAAGCGGCGGTTGATCCGGAGTTGCAGCAGAAGCTGGAGAGCGCCGAGGCGACGCTGCATAAGGCGCAGGATCGGGCGATCGCCGCTCGCAAGGAGGTGGTCGAGGAGCTGAGCAAGTTCGTCCGCGAGGCGCGCCGCCGCGAGAACAAGTACGTCGGCGAGAAGAAAACGATCAACGGCGTTCGCACCGCGAAGGTCAGCGAGCTGGGCATTAAGGTCGGCGAAGGCGCCCAGCGCCGGGTGATCGACACGGTGCAGGGCGAAATCAACGACCTCGACGATCAGCTTCGCGAGCTCACCGACCAAATCGCCGCAGCGAAGAACTATCGCCTCGAGCTGGAAGGCGTGATCGCGGAGGCCGACGCCCCCAAGGCCGCCGCCGCCAAAGAAATCGATTCGATGAAGACCGACCTGGCGCGGCTGGACGACCAGGTGTATCACAACACCTCGAACGTCGGCGAGTGGATCACGCGTCTGCCAGTGCTGAACGCTCTGTACAGCGGCAACATCCGCATCGAACAGAACTGGCTGCCGGATCTGACGATCAACTACAACTTCAAGCAGGTCGCCCGCTTCGATCGCTGCACCACCTGCCACCGCGCCATCTCGAAGACGGCCGCCGGCTCGGCCACGAAGCCGATGTACCCGACGATCCCGGACGAGCAGCGGGACATGGCGATCCAGTTGCCTACGCCCGAAGCGCAGCCCACGATCGCCGACCCACAAGACGACGACGCCAAGGCTGCCGCGCTCAAGCAAGCCTATGGCTTGGTGCTCTCGCGCAGCGGCATCATCGAAGACTCGGACGTCACGGTTCACTACGTCGTGCCCGAATCGCCCGCCGCGAAGGCCGGCCTGCGGTCGGGCGACGTGATTCGCCAGATTGGCGACGCCGCGGTTCACAGCCCCGTCGAGGCGAGCGAGCGGCTGCTCATGCTCATGGATTGGGGAAAGCCGGCGACGCTCACGATCCGCCGCGGCTTGGATCACCCGTTCACCGCGCATCCGCGGCTCGATCT
>JAICUM010000402.1 GCA_025935855.1 Pirellulales bacterium
CCGCCTGTACAACGTCCTCGGCGAGCGCTATATGGAACGCTACGCCCACGACAAGCTGGAACGCGCGACGCGCGACGTCGTCTCGCGCTCCAGCTACATGGAAATCATGGCCGGCCGCGGCACGCCCTCCGGCGGCGTCCTCATCGACGCCTCGCACATCAAGGACGTCGCCAAACACTTCGCCGGCATGTGCGAACGATGCCGCGAGTACGGCTTCGACTTGGTGAATTCGCGCGTCGAGGTCTCTCCCAGCTCCCACTACCACATGGGCGGCATCCGCATCGACGTACACTGCCGCACGAACATCGACGGCCTCTTCGCCGCGGGCGAAGACGCCGGCGGCGTTCACGGCGCCAACCGCCTCGGCGGCAACGGCGTCGCCGACTCGATCGTCTTCGGCGCCCGCGCCGGCGACACGATGGCCCAAGCCCTCGGCGAGTCCGCTTCAGCGGGCGGGCCCTCCACATCCCAACTCCAACAAATCTGCCAGCGTTGGATGCAGCCCCTGGCGCGCCCCACCGGCGAAAACCCCTTCCACCTCCGCGATTCGCTCGAACGACTCATGTGGACCAAAGTCGGCGTCGTCCGCAACGGCAACGATATGGCAGAGGCCCTCCCCCAAATCCAAGAAATCCGCCAGCGCATCAAGTCAGCAAGCGGAGGTGGTGGTGCGCTCTATAACGCCCCCTTGAACGAAGCCATCAACACCGAAAACCTCGCCTTCATCGCCGAAATGCTCACCCGCAGCGCCCTCTTGCGCGAAGAATCCCGCGGCGCCCACTACCGCAGCGACTTCCCAGACAAGGACTCAAACTGGCTAAAAAACATCTGCATGAAACCGGGGGACAACGGCGACGTCGCGGTCTCTTACCTGCCCGTCCAGTTCACAAGGCTAACCCCGCCCGAACCCGAAGCCCCCAACATGGGCCTCAAGACCGTCATTTCTCTCGTCGACGAATGAGCTCCCAGCACTCTGGCGAGCCCGCTTCAGCGGGCGGGCCCTCCCTTCATTCACCAAACAACGATGGTCTAACAATCCTTCTCCTGCGCAGCCGCCGGCTCCTTCCTCAGAATCTTCTCCATCGCCTTCCCCTTCGCCAACTCATCGACCAACTTGTCCAGATACCGAATCTCACGCATCGTGGGATCCTCGATGTCTTCCACGCGCACGCCGCAGACCACGCCTTTGATCAGGCGGCGGGAAGGATTCAGCGCGGGAGCTTCCTCGAAGAACGCTTCGAAGGTCACCTGCTTCTTCAACTGCCGCTCGAATCCCTTCTGGCTGTAGCCGGTCAACCAGCGAATGACCGCGTCAACCTCCGCCTTCGTCCGCCCCTTCTTTTCCGCCTTGGCCACAAGATACGGATAGACGCTCGCAAAGCTCGTCGTGAAAATTCGATGTTTCTCTGCCATGTGTCCTCCGCCCGCGAGCGACTCCTCCTGCCCCGCCCAGGCAGCGTCAACGGCGGCGCTTTTTTCGCCGCATTCACTGATTGGAAATCATCCATCCACAGAAAAACGCTGCCACAAGAGCAAGATACAACAAGGGCAACACTGACATATTCACAGCGGCCTTTGGATTTCCCGCGCGCGAGCAAGCGATCGCTTTACTTGCACAGTAGATGTAGACGATTGGATACAGCGTAGAAGTCCACAGAAAGCCCTGTGACGTCAATCGAAGAGCAAGTCGAGTCGGATGAGATGCTGGATGACCGGCAAGACTCATCACGTTCGCAAGTAAAAAGAACGGGTAGATCAGCAGCGGCGCGCCAGCAATCAACAGCCAAATCCAAAAGCGGCGCTTCATTCCTAGCTCCAAGATTAAGAACCACCATGCCTTGCTCGGCTCACTCCGGTTATTTGGGCGTCAAGCTAAGACTCAAATTCACTTCGCGGCACGCCCGATTGACGAACAATTGATCTTAGGGTGCCCGTCTTCACTTCTTTGTGATCCGGAACCGGAACCGTCGTCGTGCTCCGGTCGTCGTCAACTCGCTGCATGACGATATGACTGCCCCGACGCCGGACTTCGGCAAATCCGTAGCGCTCTAAGACGGCGCAGACCTCCTTGCCGGACATCACACGAATCTTACCCAACAGATACCTCTAGCTGAGTAACGTACACGTCACCTCCTTCGCGAGCAGCGACCTCCTCCGCAGAAGCGCATTCGTAGAACAACTCGACGGCTTCTCGAAGATTTGCCAGCGACTGCTCAATGGTCTCGCCTTGGCTCGCCACGTCGAGTTCCAGGCACAAGGCCACGAACCCTGGCGGCTCCGCTTGAATGATCGCAGTCAAACGCTTGCTCATCGATAGACCTCATTGCAATCCGGCGCCACGCGAAACTCCATGCGACGCTCGCCTTAATTCTAGCCCGCCTCCAAGAAACCTCCAAACCGCCGAAGTCGCTGGCTCGTCAACGGCAGCGCTTTCTTAACCGGCGGCGTGCCGCGGCCTAAAAGCCTATCCGTCGAATGGGTTCCACTGCGTTCACTTGACGTGCCAGCGACAAGGAACGTGATGCGTTGAAACGCGATCATGCCCGGGCGGCCACCCACACCCTTGGGTGCTCGGCCGCGCTTGTCGCCGCCACCAAAGCAAGAGAATCCCAGTCAACGCGATTGCCGCCGCAGACGGCTCGGGTACAAAATCGACCGAGTAAAGTTCGAGGGGGTGACCGAAATCGCCCCGGGAATAAAGGAGCTTTGAACCGTCGTTGGTAAAAGCGAAGTTATCGATCCCGGTACCGGCCGACTTGTCGTTCGAAAGCCAGGCCGCTCCGCCGGCGCCGTCCAGTCGCTGCATAAACAGACCCGGCGGCGAGTTCGGTTCGCCAGGTCGGCTATCCAAATAGAGAATGTGTTCTCCATCGGGGTGAAAACGAGCATATCCAGGGATCGATCGAACAAAGTCTCCGTCGGCGGTAAAAAGCCTTGCTGGGTCATTGGAACCCCATGCAGTGAAGTAATCTCCATTAGCATTGAACTGGAATGTCGGTTGGATACTGTTTGGCGCGATTTCTCCTAGCGCCCGAACGGAGTCGGTGGACACATTGAATAGATACGCCTCCTGATGCGATTCAACGTACTTCGTAAAAATGACCGAATTGCCGTCAGGTGAAATGGTCGTGTACGCGGGCGCGTCGCCAATGACTTCAGCCGGCCCACCACCGGCCGGCGCGGCGTAAAGTTGAAATGAGTAAGTGCTATCGAAGTCGGCCTGGAAAATCACCAAGTCTCGCGCGAAGCCAAATAACTCGATATGGACGTCATCGTGTTTAGCAAAGCCAGCAGTTAGATCAAATTCGGGCCCGCCAGCCAGAGAGCGGCTCATAATCGTAGGATGTCCCGCAGGACCTTGCTGCACGCTGTAGGCGACGCGGCTGCCTGCTGTGTCAATGGCAAACGAGTTTGTTGCCGTCGTGAAAGAGTAAAGTCCTTCGGTAAAGTTGACGCTCATTGGCATTCCACCAACCGCATCAACTCTGAACAAGTTGTATCCCGTGGCGCCCTCTTGTGGAGCGACGTATAGCACGTCATTCCCGCCTGGGAGCAGCTTCCAATCCTCGCGCACTCGATCGTAAAAATGCGACAGCGGATTGTTCAGCGGCGCCGGCGGCGTTGACCCGTCGAGCGGAACGGTGAACAGTTGGTGCCGGCCGCTATCAAGAAAAAGCAACCGCGTTCCGTCTCGGGAAAACTCCGATGACCAGAAAGGTAGTGACGAGATGTTGTAGTCGAACGTGAGTTGCCGCGGCGCGCCCGACGCAATCGGCAAAACGTACGCATCGCCGCTAGAAAATCCATCTTGTTCGCTAAATACCACGTCCCTTCCATCTGGCGAAAAGTCCCAACCAGCGAGTCTTCCGCTAAAGCCATTGGCCGGATCAGTGCGCCTTGTGACCGGTCCGCCAGAAATCGGCACGTCATACAGCTCGGTTGCTGCATAGATGCCAGGTCCTGCACCAAAGAACACTTTCGAGTCATCCGGCGCGATCGCGAAAGACCCTACGTACAATCCATCAGCCGCGATAACCAACGGCTTCGGCACTAGTTCGGCGATCGCCGTGCCGGCGGCCAGAAGAGTCGCGACGCACATAATGTAAAGCCAGAAGAGGACCTTCGTGGTCGAAGGCATCATGAGCCATTCTCCATCCATGAAATGATTTTGACTGCCATCGTGCCGCGCGGGACCTGTCATCGACGCCGGCCGCGACGCCGAACATAAGGGTTCACGACGCAATTTGCCTAGATCACTGCCCTGACGCCTCCGTCACGACCGCACGCCCGCCGCATCACAAATTTGGCCATTGTTGGACGAATTCCCGATCGCGCAACCCTGCCCACGGAAAATCAAGCTGCACACGCGTGGCTAAAAACAAGCGTCGCATCGCAAGTGAAAATACTGTATAATCGGCCACCAATCGAGCGGCGCTGCTCAAGCCATCGCGTCCTGCGGCGCAGGCGGGTGCCATTGCTGGCTTGTCCAGCAGTGCAGCGCTGGTTACACGCTTTCCATTGCGGACAAAGCAGCTCACTTTGCCCGCGAATGGCGGCTACGAGATTTGGGACCGGTGTCCTCAGTCGTAGACTCCAGTGGGACAAAACCCCCAATCGCCGCTCAAATCGTAAAACATGGATCAATCAACATTTAGCGAAACGCAAATCG
>JAICUM010000419.1 GCA_025935855.1 Pirellulales bacterium
ATCATGGCAGCGGCCAGCGACGCGAGGGCCAAGCCCAGCGCTAAATTCTTTGGATTGTCTTGAAGCGAGAAATCTGCCCAGCGAATGCCCAGGCTGCCGGCGGCGACAATGATCATCCAACCAAAAAGTTCGGCCAGCGGAAACTGACGCTTCCCCGAGGATGCCGTTCGCGGCTCGGAGGAAGTGAATTTGGCCAGCGACCACCAGATCCAACTCATCGCAGCGGTTGCCATGGCCAGGGAGACTAACATGGCCAAGACATGCGGCCACACCAGGTCGCGGTAAAAACCGCCGCGCAGACGCGGGACGATAAAATCGGGTAGTGAAAGCGTCCCAAGAGTCGCGATCAAGACGCCGGCTCGTGCCAACCGATGCGTCTTCCCAAGCACGAGCCAACCGCTGGCGACGAACATTTGCCCCAGCACGAGCGCGTTAGCGAATGACGCTTCGTGATCGGTGAATACCGCGACCGCGTCCAAACACGCGGCAGCGATCCAAAACAGCCACGTCAACGGTCGTTGGCGAAAGGAATTCAGCATCAACTTGATCACCATGCAAACTAGCCGGCGGGCCACGCCCCGCCGGGAAGCGGCTCGTCAACCTTCAACGACTCCATCCTAACTGTACCCCCTCCCGGACCGCGTGGCGGTCCGGCTAGTGGAGAACGCAAGGCGCTTCAGAGAAACCGGTTCATTCACGTTGAAAATGCCGCCCTGGCGCCGCAGAATGGACGGTTTGAGCGGCGTTTGACAATATCGTCTTACTCCAGGCTCCTAGTTGCCTGTCACTCCAACCCCCTTGCGACTGCCGTCCCCTCGCCCATGCCCCATCCGCAGCAGGACGTGTGTTGTTTGATGGGCGATCCCGTCGCGGCGAACCCCACCCAGTACATGCTGGAAAAGGCGTTCGCCATCGCCGACCTCGACTGGCGGTTTCTCACATTCGAAGTCTCGGCCGCCGATTTTGAAACCGCCCTCAAGGCGACCCGCATCTTCGAATTCCGCGGCGTCATGCTCGCCCCGCCCCACCGCGGCGAAGTTCATCGCCTCTTGGAATCCGTCACCGATGCCGCCCGGCTCAGCGGCCAGGTGAACTGCATCGAGCAAGCGGGTGGCGGCCTCCGCGGCGTGAACACCGAAGGCCAAGGCCTCCGCCGGCTCGCCGAAAGTCATGTGCCTTTCAAGGGTGTGAAGGCCGCGCTGCTCGGCGCCGGCCGCACGGCCAAGTCGATGGCGGCCGAGCTAGCGCTCGCCGGAGCCGGGTCCATCGAGCTGCACTGCATCCAGCCCGAGCAAGCCGAGCCGCTCGTCGCCGCGCTGCGAGGAGATCCGCAAACCGCCACTGTCGAGTGCCGGGTCGTCCCCTGGCCCAGCGATGGCAACATCCCCATCGCCGACGACTGCCGATTGCTGGTGAACGCCACGCCCATCGGCCGAAACGATTACCACGCCGCCCTGCCGATCGACGTTGAGCGTTTGCCGCGGGAGCTGGTCGTCGCCGACATGACGTTCAACCCACCGAACACGCGCCTGATTCGCGAAGCCCGCAAGCGCGGCCTGCAAACGATCGACGGCCTGTCCCTCTTGGTCGAGCACGCCGCCATCGCCTTCGAAATCTGGACCACCCGCAAACCCGACCGCGACGCGATGCGCGAAGCGGTGGAAGAATTCTTGGTGCTCTAGAAGGCTGGAGTCCGCAGGCTGGAGGCCTGAGGAAAGAGAAGATGGCTGACCGCGCATTTTCCTCCAGCCTCCGGTCTCCAGCCTCCGGCCTGTTCATCACCGGCACCAGCACCGAAGTCGGCAAGACCCACGTCGCCGCGATGATCGCGCGGGCCTTGGTGCGTGAAGGCCGCCGCGTCGGCGTCTACAAACCGGTGGCCAGCGGCTGCCGCCAGGAGGGCGACCACCTGGTCGCCGACGATGCCGTGGCATTATGGGAAGCCGCCGGACGTCCCGGTGCGCTGGAACTAGTCTGTCCGCAGCGATTTTTGGCGCCGATAGCTCCGTCGCGCGCCGCAACGCTCCAAGGCCGCCGCGTGGACGCCCGTCTGCTCCGGGCCGGCGTCGATTGCTGGCTCAAGCAGAGCGAGATCGTCCTCGTCGAGGGCGCCGGCGGCCTCATGTCGCCGCTCAGCGACACGGATTACAACATCGACCTGGCCCGCGACCTCGGCTTCCCGCTGATCATCGTCGCCCCCAACGAGCTCGGCGTGATCAACGCCACGCTCCAAACGCTAATCACCGCCCAATCGAAAGCGCCAAGCCTCCCCATCGCCGGCATCGTCCTCAACCAACCGGCGCGCCGAGATAACGACGCCAGCCTCGCATCGAACGGCGAAGAACTGGCATCGCGATGCGAAGCGCCGCTGCTGGCAACAGTGGAACACAGCGCCCAAGAATTCGGCGAGCGCGTCGATTGGTTCGCGCTCGCATCTACATAGCCCGGCCATCCTGGCCGGACGAGCCGCCGCCAAAATTTGGCCCGCCCGAAAAACTCCGACCCAGAATGGGCCGGCTATATGGCCCCGGCTTCAACCCATTGCGGCATGCGCGACTCCGCCAACTGCGTATCAATCGCCAGCCGCATCGTCACGCTCCACCGCCCTTCGGAGTCCGGCACGACAATCCAGTGCGGCAGCACCGCCACCGATTGGTGGACCAGCTCAAACCCGCCTTCCGACTGGCTCACCGTCTCCACCGGGTACGTCCAAATCGACGCCGGCTGGTCGAACCTGAGCTGCACCGAGATCCCGAGCCACTCGTCGGTCAGCCCCAACTGCGTCATGCCGTTCAGATCGAGCTGATGCCCCAGTTGCCCCAGCCGCTGCCCCTGCCCGCCGGAAAAATACCGGTCGTCGGCCCCCGACGGCAGCCCCGAAAAGTTAAACTCTGGCGCCAAGTGCAGCGCGATGTCCGCCGGCACATTCTCCAATAAGTACGCGATTTCAATCGTCGCCTCGCCGGCGTTCAGCGAAACGCCCTTGGTGATTCTCACCGTGCGGCCTTGCACTGTGCCTTCCCGCGTCAACTGCAATTGCACCCGCCCTTCGCTGCGACGCAGCCGGGCTTCATACGGAGCGTGCACAAAATCGCCCTGCTCGTCCGCCCGGCCGGCCGCGATCATCGCCGGGTCCACATCGGTGGCGAAGAAATGATCGACCAGCGAGTTTCGCTGCCAGCGGTCGTAGCCCAGCCGCTGATCCAGGTTCGCCTGCTTGAACACCACGCGCTCGTGGATGCTCGCCACGTTGTCGCCATCGCTCGACGGTCCGCGGAGCACCGCCCGGTGATACGCCTCCTGCCGGCGCGCCAGCGACGCGAGCAAGTTGTGGCAAATCGTCTTAACGTCCAGCTCGTACATTTGCCCGCCTTCATGCGGGGCGACCAGCGCGAGCAAGCGGTTGTTGGCGAGCCGCACTTCCGTGCGGCCGTCGAGGTTGTAATCGGCCGAGGTGATCTCCACCCACGGCTGCTGATCCGCCTGCCACGAGCGGCCTTCGTACTGATCAAGTAAATTCTCGGCGGCCACCAAATGCTGATACACGGCGTTCCGCAAGTGCGGCAGGTACGTGCCGCCGAACGCCCCATGCCAGTAGCTGCAGTTGCACTGCCCGCGATACAGCTCCATGCGAGCCTGATCGACGAGCTCGCCCGTGGCGCCCTCCTCGGTCATCTCCTGCAGCCGGCGGCTCACCATCTGCATCCGCGAATACATGGCGTTCGTCTCCGGATACTTCACCTTGAAGTTCCGCCAGTAGCCGCCGCGCACGAACGGTTTCACCGAATCCCACTGGCCGTGGTGCTCCAGCTCGTGCTTCACGTCCTCGTATTGGTTGATGCGGGCCGCAGGAAGCGCCCACTCGGTCATCTCGCGGTAGCTGCCCTCCGGGATGTACACCTTCCCCAACGGCGGCACGCTGTCGATCGCCTCGCTCGGCGTCGTGAGCTTGATCCATTCGCCGTTCGCCAGCAGCGCGTCGAAAAACTGCGACAGCCAGCCGCGATCGTACACATGCTCGCGCGTCCCGGGCCACGTGCCGAACTTCTCGCCGTCGTCGCCGAAGATAACCACCGCGCCCGGCCGCCGGTCCGCGACGCCGCGCAGGTAATCAATCGAATCCTGCGGCGGAGCAAATGGAATCGTATACCGCAGCCGCTCGCTGCCCGGCAGGACCTTCAGGATGTAGCCGTCGTCCTCGGTCACGTAATAACCGTCGAGCTGCTCCTCGCCGAGCCCCGCGTTCTTGAAGTGGAAGTCGTCGAGAATCGTGTACTCGATGCCGGCGCGAACGATGTCGCCGGTGAGCGATTGCTCCCAGACGCGCTCCGGCATCCACATGCCTTGCACGCGGCCGCCCAGACGTTCTTCGAGCCACTGGCTATAGCTGCGAATCTGCCCGATGCGATCGCGCGAAGGGATCATCGTCATGATCGGTTCGAAGAACGGCCCGCCGACGATCTCGATCCGCCCCGCGGCGACCAGGTTGGCCAGGCGGTCGACGTACTCGGGATGGCGGGCGTCGAGCCACTCCATCAGCGAACCGCTCGTGTGGAGACCAAT
>JAICUM010000098.1 GCA_025935855.1 Pirellulales bacterium
ATCCAATGATCAGCGTGAGCGCGATGTAAGCGAAAAAGACGACGTAATCCAGGGCGCTGAGCGTGGCGTGGTCATTCATGGCGTGAGGACGCCGAGTGCTTTGCCGAGAGAGAGCAGATCGCGAGCCTCGCGGTCAGACAATCGCGCGATTGGTCCATTGGCCGTTGACAAGCCGCATGATACCTAGCGGATTGGCGTCCTGCAGCGCGGGCGGGAGTAGGTTTTGCGGCGTGTTCTGATACGCGATGAGGCGCACGAAGCGGCGGATGGCGGCAGAGCCGACCGACGTGCTAGCGGCGTCGGTGGTGGCCGGATAGGGTCCGCCATGCACAATGGCTCGGCCGACCTCGACGCCAGTTGGGTAGCCGTTGACGATGAGGCGACCGACGCGGCTTTCAAGAATGTGCAACAGTTTGGCCACCGTCGCGTGATCTTCGTTGGGCCCGGCTTGCAACGTGCCAGTTAGGTTGCCGGCAAGTGAATTTAGGCAGGCGACGGCTTCGTCGGCGGTTTGACAGTGGACGAGCAGGCCGCCGGGGCCAAACGCTTCTTCTTGAAGTCGCGGCTCATTCTTGAATGTTTCCGCAGTGGTTTCCAAGAGAGCCGGCGTCATCATGGCGTGCTGGACGGACTTGCCTTCGACGAGTTGATTGACGCCTGGAACCTTGGCAATCGCGGTTGTGCGCTGCACGAATGAATCGCGGAGCGAGTGATTGAGCATGGTCGCCGCCGGCGAGGCGTTCACATGAGCGGCGATCGCGTTGGACAACTGGCGATCGTTATCCCCGAAGACGAAGATAACGCCCGGCTTCGTGCAGAACTGCCCGCAGCCCAACAGCAGCGACGCCGCGAGGTCCTTCGCGATTTCGGCAGTTCGGTCGCGCACGGCCGACGGCAGAATCACGACGGGATTGACGCTGCCCATTTCAGCGTACACCGGGATCGGCGACGGCCGACTCGCGGCGATGTCGAACAACGCACGACCAGCGCGCTGTGAGCCTGTGAACCCGACGGCCTGAGTGAGCGGGTGCTCGACGAGTTGGCGACTAAGTTCGTGCCGCGTTCCTTGCAGCAATGCGAACAGTCCGGCAGGAAGCTTGCACTCGTTGAGGGCCGCCGCGACGGCAACGGCAAACAGCTCGCTCGTGCCAGGATGGCTCGAGTGACCCTTCACGATGACCGGATTTCCCGCGGCCAGGGCCGAGGCGGTATCGCCACCGCACGTGCCAAAGGCAAAGGGAAAATTACTGGCGCCGAAGACGGCGACGGGGCCGCGGGCCCGAAACATGCGGCGAATATCGGGCCGCGGCAGTGGCTGGCGGTTGGGGTCGGCCGTGTCGATCACCGCCTCGACCCAAGATCCATCGCGGACGATTTCCGCGAACATGCGCAGTTGGCTGCAAGTGCGCGCTCGTTCCCCAGTAAGCCGAGGCCGTGGGAGCGCGGTTTCCTGTTCGCCGCGGACGAGCAGTTCGTCGCCAAGGGCTTCAATCTGAGCGGCAATCGCTTCGAGAAGTTTGGCCGGCCATCGGGGTTCGAGCTCCCGGACTGCCAGGACGGCTTGCTGAGCGCCCGTCAGGGCGGCGTTCACCTCGTCCGCCGTGGCCTCGGCGAACGTTGGCGACAGCGCGTCGCCCGTCGTGGGATTCACGCCCGAGAAAGAGCCGACAGCGGCGCTTTGCCAGCGGCCATTTATCAGATTCTTACCCGTAAGTTCGTGCGTCATCATCGTTCCAGAGGCAGTTGGCCCAAAAAGCCGACGATTTTCCAGTGACCATCGCGGCGGCGAAGCCGAAACAGCGTCTGCCGGGTTTCCGTCAAAACGGATCCGTCCGCCAATTTCAGTTCGCCGGAAAATTTCTTGTGAGCGAGAGCCCGATCGCCCGCTACTTCAATGTCCCGGAGATGCGTGCGAGCTATCAAGGCCTCGCGATGAGAAAGTCCGATGAATTGTTTTTTGCGGAACTCCGTAGAGGCGGCTAGCCACGAGTCGCGGTAGCTAGCCAGGTTCGGAAACGCAATGCGCCAGTCGTCGGGATTTGCCGAGTGGAAGCAGCGGATGCCCTCGAAGGCTTCGGCGTCGAAGTCGCACTCGATCGCTTGCCAGTTGCCGACGGCAAAAGCTTCGCAGTCTGCTTCGACCAGTCGCCGACAGATATCGTGTCGAACAGGATCGATCCGGCGGTCGAACGGATTCATGGCCGGACCCCCGATTCAGAGTGGCTTAACCGTTACCAGCGGTTGTTCCGCCTGAGCCAGGTGAACGG
Source organism: Pirellulales bacterium (assembly GCA_025935855.1). GTDB lineage: Bacteria > Planctomycetota > Planctomycetia > Pirellulales > Lacipirellulaceae > Lacipirellula. Next base: position 2,268 of record JAICUM010000098.1, read on the forward strand.
GATTGCGCAGCGGTCGGCCGAAGCCTTCAAACGAAATCTGCATGACGTCGCCCTCTTCGAGACGCAGCCGATCCTTGAAGCTGAACATGTCGGCGCCGAAGAAATGGACATGGATGTCGCCGGGCCGGCGATGCTCGGCGTGCTTGAAGTGGTGATGTTCGAGGTTGGCCAGCGAATGGCACATCCAGCGCTCCCCGCTCGCTTGGGCTGCTTGCCACACCACGTTGCCGCCGCGTTCAATGACGGTTTGTCCGCGAACCTCGTCGAAGGCGCCGTCGATCACCAGTTCCGGACCGAGCGAGCAGTCGCGGAGTTTGGACTGCGCGAGGTACAGGTAGTTCTTAGCTTCTAACACGTGGTCAGAAAACTCATTCCCCTGGGCGAAGCCGATGCGGAACGGCGTGCCATCGTCGCCGATGAAATACACGCCGGCGATTTCCGCTTCATCGCCGCCGTCATCGCTGTGAGCGGGCACGGTGAGCGGTTCGTTGTGAGCGCGAAGCATTGTGCCGACGCCCTTGTAAAACCACTCGGGCGAGGCGCCGATGCAGCCACCCGCCGGGCGTCCGCCTTCGACGCCGAGTTGGTACATCTTCATGCTGTCGGACGGCGGGCCGGTGGCGACAGTGATGTGCATCGACTGGCGGTTTTCGGCACTGGCCCGGTGCGTCAGGCCGGTGCCGGTCACGTAGCAGCGGCTGGGCTGCGGGTGATCAATCGGCGTCAGGAGCCGCCAGGCCGATTGGCCGGCGTTGATTTCGTCGTAGAGCAGAAGTTCGTCAGTCAGCCGAGCATCGATTGCCTGCCGCAGTCGTTGGCCGCTTCGAACCGCTTCGTGTGCGAGGTCATTCAGGCTGAGGTCGCTGCGGAGCAAACGCAGATTTGGCTCGTCCACAAGGGCCACGCGACGACCCTGCTGCGGATGATCAAGCTGAACGATGCGGACCATGGCGTGCGTCGGCGTGGTTTCAGTGAACACGCAGTTTCATGCCAGCGAAGCTTGAATGCAAGCCTTCAGCAAGACTTGTCGATGCTCGAAGCCGTCGCTAACGAAGCTGGGACGCGCCCGTAGCAGCAGCCGCGGAGTTTCGGTCCGCCGTTTTCGCCACTTTGCCTGACTCGCGAGCGGCTTTCGGCTCGAAGATGAAGGCGCCGTTTCGCTCGCCGATTTCCGTGAGATCGTTGCGCAACGACGGTGGCAGCCATTGCATCTCATCCTGCGTGACGACGAGCAGTTTCATTTTGCCCGAATGGAAGATTTGCGTGGCTTCGACGTCGGTCACATGGCGAGCGTCGCCATGAGTGTAAAACTCGGCGGAGAATGGTTCCTCAAATAAGTAGTACAGCGGCTGCCCCGGTCGCGATTTGTGCTGAGCACAGAATTCAACGACGGGAAGCTGGGTCGGCGTGTGGTCCGAGCGGGGGAACAAGAAGGCCGCCGCCACCATGGCGGCGCCAAGGGCCGCGGAGCCGGTGGCCGTCAGTCGATAGACAATCGGGTAGTTGCTCCACTTCATGCGCCGCAGCAAGTGGGCCGTGAGCAATGCCAGCGGCGGCATCGACGGCAGCACGTACGAGATGAGCGTATTGCGGGCCGGCGTAAAGAAAACAATTGGAACCAATGCCCAGGCCAGCAGAAAACTGATCCAGGGGTCGTGAAAATGTGGCCAATCGGAGCGCGTTCCAATGTGACGACGGATAAGCGCCCACACGGCCACGGGCGACCACGGCAGGGTGGCGACGAACGCGAAAAACCAAATGGCGCCGAGCGGCTTGTGACGGGCGGCGCCATAGAGGTCGCCGGTCCAACCCGGATCAACGAACCGCATGAAGTGCTCGCCGACGATGAAATAGTGCAAGAAGCCGGGTGTGTGGCGCTCGGCGAGGATGTACCACGGGAGTCCGATGGCAAGCGTCAGGAGCGTGCCGGTGAAAATGGGCAATCTTTTCCAAAGATCGCCGAGGCGTTTGTTCCAAGCGCACCAGATAGCCATGGAGCAGGCGGGCCACAAAATGCCGACGGGCCCTTTGGCCAGCAACGACAGTCCAAATGCGGCAAAGACGACGTAGCCCGCGCGACGGTCTGGCTGCTTCATCGCGAACCAGAAGGCGATCATCGACAACGTCGTTCCAAGCGCAAGGCCCGGGTCGGTCATCACGGTGCCGGCCAGAAAGAACGCCAGCCCCATGCTGGCGAACGCGCACGCCGCTAGCAGCCCGAAGGTGCGGCCACGGACGTCGCGACCGATGATGAACGTCATGCCAATGATGGCGAGATAAATCAAATAGCAAGGCAAGCGAACGGCGAACTCGTTCAGTCCGAAGACGCGGATCGACGCCGCCGAAAGCCAAAAGGCGAGTGGCGGCTTCGCCCAGAACGGGGTGGCGCCATCCATCGTCGGCGTGACCCAGTCGCCGCGGTCGGCCATCCACATGGCAACCGAGGCGTAACGGGCCTCGCTTTGATCGAGAATCGGGTAGAGCGGCAACAGCAGGAAGCGCACGACGACGATGGTAAGCAGCGTTCCGAGGATCAGTCGCTCGGATTCAGGTCGTGCGGTGAGCGATGGCATGGAGAATGACTGAGGAGCGCGAAGTCGCGGCGTGGGGCGGAGTTATCTCGGCAACGCAGTTCTTCGTCAATTGAGATTTGCGAGTCGACAGGCAGACGAGCTGGCGCCAGCACGGTTCGAAGTCAAAGCTGGCCCGGCCCGCGGCCTTCCGCTAAAGGTTCCTTAATGTTGAAGCGAAAGTGACGGTCTGTTGCCGATATTCCAAGGCAGCCGCCCGCTCGACCCGCCTGGAATCCTTAACTGATATCGCTAGCTTTTCCCGCTTCTCTTAACTTGTTCGGATTAAAGATGAGATCTTTTCGAGCCAGCGCCGCCACCGAGCTAACGCTAGTGATACCAGCGTTCAACGAGTCGTCGCGCCTGGGCGGCACGCTCGCGGCGGTTCAAAAACGGCTCGATCAATCGGCAATCGATTACCGAGTCCTGGTGGTGGATGACGGCAGCGTCGACGATACGGCGCGGCAAACGGATCGGTTCGGCCGCCGCTTTAGCACGCTATGCCAGCCAGAGAATCGCGGCAAAGGCGCCGCGGTGAGAGCGGGTATGTTGTCGGCTACCGGCTCGGTCGTGGCGTTCACGGACGCTGATCTTCCGTTCGACTTGTCGAGCTTGATCGAGGGGTATTCATGGATTCGCCGCGGCCAATGCGACGTGGTGTGCGGCGCCCGGAATATCGACGGTTCCAGCGAGGCGACATCGCGACGGCTCTCGCGCCGCGTGTCGTCGGCGGCATTCCGGCGAATTATATCGCTGATGATTTCGCGCGAGATCACCGATACGCAGTGCGGGCTTAAGCTGTTCAGCCGCGACGCCGCCCAAGAGATTTTTTCGCGGACTACGATCGACGGCTTTGCGTTCGACGTCGAAGTGGTGTTCCTTGCTCGACGAATGGGCTTCTCGGTGCGCAGAATTCCAGTCCAACTTATCAACGAGCGCACGTCGAGCCTGTCACTCATGCGGCATACGCTGCCGATGTTGGCCGACGTCATGCGCGTTCGGCTGCGGCGCTATCCCGAACTGGCGAGCGTCGCGGGACGAATCCATGCGGCCGATGAAGCAACGCCGCGGCGCAAGGCTGCTTAACCTTCGAGTTCCTCGTTCGCTGGACGCGGTGATTGATGACGCAAACTCGATCGTCCAGCAATTGCCGGCTCATTGCCTTTCATGCCGACGACCTCGGGATGAACACGGCCGTGGACGAGGGCATTTTCGATTGCTTCGAGCGCGGCGTGTTGACCAGCACGTCGATTCTGGCGAATGGACCGAGCGCTGCCGCGGCGCTGGAGCGAATGCGGCTCCTCAATGCATCACCGAAGCGGCGGCAGTCGCCAATGCGTGTAGAGTTGGGCGATTTGGGCGCTCCGTTCGACCTTGGCGTACACCTTAATCTGGTTCAAGGCCGGCCGCTAACTGGCGAACGCTATCCCGGCGAGCTGCTCGACGACGAAGGTCGGTTTGTTGACATCGGGAGATTGTTTTGGAGCGTGATCAGTTCTGGAAGCCGGTGGATAGAGGCCCTAACCGCGGAACTCTCCGCGCAAATTGCTTGGGTGGTTGATCACAACGTCCAGCCAACGCATGTGAACGGGCACCGGTATGTTGAGCTTGTTCCGGGCGTCAGCGAAGCCATGTTGTCACTGCTTCCTCGATATGCGATTCACGTGGTGCGCTCGCCGCTGGAAAGCGGATTGTGGCGAACGACCATGCGTACGCGCGGCTTCGCTGCCTGGTCCTTGGCACACGCTAAGCGAACTCTGGCTCGACGCTTTGATCGTTTAGTTGCGAGAGCAAAACTGAAAGGCGGCGGCCAGTATTTCGGGACGGCTCATGCCGGCCATGTGACGTTAGACTCGCTCCGCCGTTGGCTCGCGGGCCGGTCGGTCCAACGCGAGTGTGAAGTCGGCATTCATCCCGGCTGCCCTGCTCAGGCGACGTTGTCGGAAGAACGAGACGGCTGGCACGACCCGCTGGCATCACTGCGAAGCAACGAACGCAATCTTCTTTGCTCTTCAGAGCTCGTCGGACTGCTCGCGGAGCATCATTGCCGACTTACCCGGCTCGGCCTTGCCGCTTGACTGGTCGCCAGCCAGTTTCTTCGCGCTGGATGGCTTCGCACTCCTCGTACGAAGTATCCGGTACTCGGTGCTTCGCTTACGGCCGACCTATTTGGGCTTCGAGCTCAAGAGCGCCTCGCATTGCAATTACTTTTCGACCACACTGGTGCAAGCAGCGTTGGACTCACGCCTTGTTGCCGCCGCCGCAGTTTCGCAATCGCCTTGATCCATCCAGCTTCCATGGAGGGCACCGGGCTTGGGGCGGGCCAGCTAAACGACGTACGCGCGGGTCGAGCGCGCCGCCTGCTTCACTGACAGAGCTCTCCTCAGTTCCCCTGCCAACTTCGCGAGATACACCCAGCCGCAATTGCGGCCGAAAGCGCGATGGCTGCAGCTGACGGCTCCGGAATGGCCACGCTCGCCGCCGCCGACGCCGGGAGGCCGAAGCGGCTGCCGACCTGTCGCTGCCAGGTGAGAAAGTCGGCGCCATCCACGTCGCCGTCGCCGTCCGCGTCGCCCTGCTGATGCGTCGCGCCCGAGGTCTTCCTGAAACTTGCCCTCCAGAAATTCATGTCCTGGCCGTCCACGGAACCGTCTTCGTTGAAGTCGCCGAGCCGCGGTTTGGGCGTAATCACCAGCACCGAAAGCGTCGCCGCCGGCATATTCAGCGCGTAGTTCGCCAAATTGACGCCGGAGAGGTTTGTCGTCACCCAGTCAATGCCATTCGTTGGCCCGCCGGGCATGTAGCTGGCGAGGTTGGCGGAGAAGAGCGTCGTGGCGCCGGTGAGCGATTTGAGCGTCATGAGCTTGGCGTTGTAGCCGTCCGGCGGCAGGTTGCTCAGCGACAACTGCAGCTTGATGGCGGCACTGTTGGAAAAGTTCATGCCCCACACGGCAATCTCGCCGGTTTGGCTGTCGCGCGTGGTGTACTCGCGGGCATTGCCGACCGAGTACGATGAAAGCAGCGTGTCACCCATGTGGTCGCGGAGCGCTTCGTACGCCTTGTACACCGGAAACTTTGTCCCATCCCACGGGTCGCCCGGCCACAGCCAATAGTGGGCGTCGTGTACTCCGAGCCGGGCGAAGCTGAAGACTGTCTCGACCGAACCCAGCGCATGGCCCATCTCGGCTTCGTGCGGCGTGTCGTTGGAGTTCCAGTTGCTCACATTCACTTCGCTGGCGACGAGCTCCACGGAGCTGGGATTGCGTCCCGAGGCGGAGATCATCGAGCGCAGATTGCTGACGACGGCGCTGTGTCCGCTGTAAATGGTTTGTAGCGCATGTTCGACATCGGCGGGAACGTCGGTGTCATACATCTTCTGGTAGGGGTGATAACCGATAAAGTCGATCGGCAGATACTCGCCGTTCGATTGGCGGTTCAAGATCGAGTTGAGCAGCTCCTTCTCCGTGGAACTTGACGCCGTTTGCAGCGCGGGGCCGACTTTGATCGTCGGGTCCACCTCCTTCATCGCCGCCGTCATTGAGGCGTATCGCTGAGCGTAGTCGTACTTGTGCGTCGAGTCCTGCGTGTGATTCGGCGTGAGGAACGTGAAGCCGTTCGAGACCTGATAAGCATTGTCGAGGGTTACGCGCGGCTCGTTGCCGATTTCCCAGTACGCGACCTTAGGCAATGGCGCTTCGCCGATCGCCGGAAGCGTCGGATGCACGTCGTTGGCGCCGCTCGACCAGACGAGTGAGTCCATGACGGCTTTGTCTTGCGGATTGGTGATCACGTCGTCTTGGCGGTAGGTTTGTGCGATCACATTCGTGTAGCGAACCCAGTCGGCGGCGACCTTGGTGAGCGTGGGAATCGACGTGTCGTAGTAACGGCGAGCGGACGGCGAGGCGCCGTTCGGGTCGAGCTCGGTCAGGCCACGGATGTTGGCCGTGATTACGAGATTTGCATTGTAATCCCGTGCGAATCGCAGGTAATCAAGGGTCGTCGAGCGCTGGTCGAGATTTCGCGTGCGCCAGTCGTACACGTCCGCTTCCAAGCCGCCGGCGACGCCGCGAATGCTCGAGCCCTCGGCGAGCGGCAGGCTCATTTGCGTGCCGATGATGCCATTGGTGCGAAATTCGTTGATCGAGGGAATCGCCTGCCCGCGCACCCCGCGACTGAAAGTGACGCCGCGCGCGGAGATGTTAATGGCCGGCGGCGTTAGCGATGTTTGCGCCCGGCTGGTGGAAGACAGTGAAAGCAAGAAGAACGCCAATAACCATGATTTCTGCCTCGACATTATCCGCGACATTCGTATGCATCGCCTCTCGATTCTCTGATTCGATCCGGTCCATTGATGACTATACGCAACCATTACCGTCAAAATACGACCCTAGCACAGATGCCGCTCACGCACAGGAGGAGGGCAGTGCGTCCCCTTGCAGCGTTTCATGCAAAATTGACCGGCGCGACCTCGATGAGCAGGCAGCGTTTGGCATTCTTTTCCAACAGTGGAACGGCATTTTTGGATTTTGGATTTTGGCACATGTGAACATCCGGGGGGCCCCAGTTTTTGTGATCAAAAGTCAGTTTTTTCGAGCGTCTCGCGGCGCGAAGTCTTCGAGAAAACGCGGTTAAAACTTCAACTAACGCTTCAATTGCGGGTCGAGTTTTGGATTTCTTGAAAAAAGTTCAAAAGTCCAAAAGTGGTGTGACAACCCCGTCGCGCGCACGCGCCGGCACACACTGTCATTACGATTCAGTCGAGCCGAAGCACCGGACAGCTTCGAGGTAGCGCTCGTGAGCAACACGAGCGCTTGCCAGGCGTAATATGTACTAATATACAGTATCCAGTGGCCCAGTTTCAAGAGCCAAAGCACGCTTGTCGCGGCGGGCCGGCGTTACTTGCCGCCGGCGACTTCTGGATTCGGCTGCTGGAGATTCGAGCCTGTTAAGTCGAATTCTTTGTGGAGCTCGGCGTTCGAATCGCCGCCCACCCAGACTGAGAATTGGCCTGGCTCAAGGACTGGATTTCCATTCCCGTCGAGGTAGGCCAGTTGGTCGGTACTCAGTGCGAATTCGACAACTTTTGATTCGCCCGGACGAAGATTCACGCGGCGAAAGGCCTTGAGCTCCTTCACGGGCCGGATGATGCTCGACACGAGGTCGCGGATATAGAGTTGGACGACTTCCGTGCCCGCGCGGTGGCCAGCGTTGGTGACTTTCGCCCGCACGGCGAGCGTCAGGCCGGGCGCGATTGAGGGCGCGCCAAGTTCCAAATCGTCATAGGTAAAGTGGGTATACGACAAGCCGAAGCCAAACGGGTAGAGGGGCGCGGCATCCACGTCGAGGTAGTGTGACTTGTAGGTGAATGGATCGGCGAGATCGGCCGCATGCGTCTTGGCGAGCGGCTCGTAACCGGCGGGCATCGGCCGGCCGGTGTTCGAGTGAGCGTAGTACAACGGAACCTGGCCGACGCTTTTCGGCAGCGTGATCGGCAATTTGCCGCTCGGCGAAGCGGCGCCCAACAGCACATCGGCAATGGCTGGGCCGCCCATCGTGCCGGGGTGCCACGCGTACAACACAGCATCGGCAGCAGCGCATTCGTCGGGGATTGTTAGCGGCCGGCCGGCCATCACCACCAGCACGAGCGGCTTGCCGACTTTGGCGACTTCGCGGGCGAGCTGTTGTTGAATGCCGGGCAGCGTGAGTTCCGATCGGCAGTGGGCCTCGCCGCTGAGGAGCGCGGTTTCGCCGACGAATAGCACGACCGCGTCGGCGCTCGCGGCCGCCTGGGAGGCTTCCGCAATGCCACTCTCATCGGTCGAGAAATCGGCCGTCGCGCCGCGGGCGTACACAACTTCCACTGATTCTCCGAGAGCCTCGCGCAAGGCCTCCAGCGGCGTGATGGCGTCCTGCGGGTCGCCGTCGAAGGTCCAGCAGCCGAGCTGGTCCCGGGGCGAATCGGCCAAGGCGCCGATCACCGCGAGACGCTTGAGCGAATCGGCTTTCAGCGGCAGCACGTCGTGCTCGTTTTTCAATAGCACAAGGCTTTCGCGCGCGAGCTTGCGTGCCAGTTGCAAGGAGCGCGGCCGCATGCCCGATGGTTTATCGCTCGCCTTCGGCTCATTGTCAGCCAATTGAAATTTCACGCGCAGAATCCGCCGCACGGCTTCATCGATTTCATCCTGCGACACGGCGCCGCTTTTGACCGACTCAGCAAGATGATCGTGGAACGACGAGCTGGCCATCTCCATGTCGAGCCCGGCGCTGACGGACTGCTCGGCCGCCGCTTTTTTATCGGCACTGAAGCCGTGCTCAACCATTTCGATGACCGAATTCCAGTCGCTGATGACGAACCCGTCGAATTGCCACTGGCCTTTGAGCACGTCTCGAAGCAGGTATTTGTGCGCTGTGCCGGGGACGCCGTTCACGTCGCTGAAGGTGGTCATCAGTGTGCGACAACCGGCGGCGACGGCGGCGCGGAAAGGCGGCAGAATGACATTCTGCAAATCAAGGCGCGAGACCGAGGCGCGGTTGTAGTCGCGCCCCCCCTCGGTGAAGCCGTAGCCGGCAAAGTGCTTGGCGCAGGCGAGGATTCCGTGAATCCGGCCGTCTTTTTCCTGCTGGAGCCCGCGAATCATCGCGGCGTTCAGAGCGCTGTTCAGCAGCGGATCCTCGCCGAGCGTCTCGGCGATGCGGCCCCAACGCGGATCGCGCGAAATGTCCACCATTGGCGCGAACGTCCAGTTGATTCCTTGTTCACGCGCTTCTTCAGCCGCGGTCTGAGCGGCGCGGCCGACGAGTTCCGGGTTCCAGCTCGCCGC
>JAICUM010000347.1 GCA_025935855.1 Pirellulales bacterium
CGTGCTGAACGGGATTCTGCTGTTGGGACTGATCGGGCGGATTTTTTTGCGGATCGCCGCAAATTCGCGCCCGCGGAGCAACAACAAAAACGCCGGCGGATTCATTGCCGGCATGGCGCTCATCGGGCTGTCGCTGTTCATTCTCGGGTATCTGGGGACGTTCATTGGCAATCTGATCAAAGCGGCCGTGTCGCGGCAGCGCGAGTTTCTGGCCGACGCTTCGGCGGTGCAGTTCACGCGCAATCCAGGCGGGCTGGCCGGGGCGCTTAAGCGCATCGGCGCCGTCGTGACAGGTTCTCGGCTGCGGGCGACAAACGCGTCCGAGGCGAGCCATATGTTTTTTGCCGAGGGGGTGTGGGAAGGTTTTACTGCGCTCACCGCCTCGCATCCCCCGCTAAACGAGCGCATCCGACGGCTTGATCCGCAGTGGGACGGCGCGTTTCCTGTGGAAAAGCTAACGACCACGCAGTTTTATGGGCCGAAGGAAGCCGCCGGGTTAGTTGGCACTGAGGCGGAAGCGGCGGCGCCGAACGAGTTCGTGCCGGTCACGATCGTGGCTCACGCCTCGAACCAGGTGGGCGATCCGCAGGAGCCGCATCGCAAGTACGCGGCGGCTTTGGTCGAGTCGCTGCCGGAAGTGGTGCGCGATTCGGCGCGCGAGCCGTACGGATCGCGGGCGGTGCTGTTTGGACTGCTTTTGGATCGCGATCCCGAGATTCGCGGCCAGCAGCTCACGCAACTGCACTCTTCGACGACCGAGGACGTCTATCAACTCACCGAGAAGCTGATTCCCTATATCGACATCCTCGACGTGCGGGCGCGGCTGCCGCTGGTGGATTTGGCGATGCCGGCGCTGAGGGCGATGTCGGCGTCGCAGTACCGTGAGTTTATGAAGTCGTTCCGCGTGCTGGTTCAAGCGGACAATCGGCTGGGGCTGTTCGAGTGGACGCTGTACCGCGTGCTGATGCGCAACCTTCGGCCGCAGTATGAGAAGACGGCAGACCAACGACCGTCGTTGTACGGGCTGCAACGGATCGGCGGCCCGTGCTCGGTGCTGCTTTCGACGCTGGCGTATGCGGACAATCGCACGGCGGACGCGTCGGAAGCGTTCGCGCGCGGCGCCACGAAGCTGCCGGATGCGCCGGTGCGGCTGTTGGAGCCCACGCAATGTGGCCTACAGCAATTGAGCGGTGCGCTGGATGAGCTTTCCAAAGTCGCGGAGAAAAAGCGGCGGCCGTTGGTGGATGCGTGCGCGGCGGTCATCTGCGCCGACCGCGAGGTGACGGTGGCGGAGGGGGAATTGCTGCGGGGGATTTGCGACATGCTTGGCTGCCCGATGCCGCCGTTGTTGCCGGGCGGGCCGGTGGAGTTTGCCCATGAAGGCGCGGCGGTATGAGCGCTTCAGCTTCGCGGCATGATCGGCTGCGGCAGCGCGCGGAGCTTTTGGCGCGGCTGCGGCGTTTCTTTGCGGAGCGAGGATTTCTGGAAGTTGAGACGCCGCTGCTCGATTCGGAGATTATTCCGGAACTGCATATTGAGCCGTTTGGCGCTGCGCCGGCGATGCGTAGCACCGCGGCAGTTGGGGACACAGCGATGGCGCCGAGCGAGCTGCTTTGGCTGCAGGCTTCGCCGGAGCTGCACATGAAGCGGCTGCTGGCCGAGGGGCTGCCGGCGATCTTTCAGGTGACGCGATCGTTTCGCGCCGGCGAGCGCGGGCAGTTGCACAATCCCGAGTTCACGATCATTGAATGGTACCGCACCGGCGACGGGATGGCGGAGGGAATGGACCTGCTTGACGCGTTGTGCCAGGAAGTTGCGGACAGCCCGGCGGCGACGCGAACCACGTATGGCGATGCGTTCTTGCGGCACGCGCAGGTTGATCCGCATTTGGCGACCTGCGAAGAGCTGGCCGCGGCCGTGGCGAGGCTGAACGTCCAAGCGCCGACTGAATCGCGGCGCGATGATCGCGACGAGTGGCTGAATCTGCTTTTGGCAACGGTCGTTGAACCGAAGCTTGGCGAGTGCGCGCCGGAGATTCTGTATGACTATCCAGCGAGCCAATCGTCGTTAGCAGCGACGGCAGTGCGCGGCAAGGGCGTGGAAGTCGCCGAGCGGTTTGAACTTTACTGGCGCGGCGTGGAGCTGGCGAATGGTTTTCACGAACTGACCGACGCCGCGGCGCTGCGACGCCGGATTGAGCAAGTGAATGAGCAGCGCCTCGCGGATGGCCGCCCTGCTCTGCCGTTGCCAGAGCGATTGCTGGCGGCGATGGAGAAGCCGGGGCTGCGGGCGTGCTCTGGTTGCGCGCTCGGTTTTGACCGGCTGGTGATGCTGGCCTGCGGCTGCGAGTCGATCGACGACGTGATGACTTTTCCCGCCGACTAACTTATCATTGAAGTGGTCGAGAAGCCCCTCGGAATCGAATGATGACCACACTCGTCTTGAACGCCGACACGTCGCAAATGCCAATTGGCCAGCTTCTGGAACAAGCCAACCGGGAGGCAATTGAGGTTCAAGACTCCGACGGTAAAGTCGTCGCGGTCGTGCTTTCAGCGACGGAACATGAAGCAGTAGTCTATGCCGAAGCCCTTCGCGATGTTGCGGAGCACCGCGATGAATTGAAGGCCTCCTTAAGCCACCGAGGCGGAATTACGACAGCTGAATTGTTACGCAAGGCCGCAGGCGCCGCCCAAGCTGCCGAACAGCCATGACTCGTTACACCGTCGTCTGGGACGAGCAGGTGGAATCGCAATTCTTGCGGGCGTGGCTTCGTGGTGATTCACATCTGCGCTCGATCCTCACAGACATTGCCAATTGGATCGATCGCGAATTGGCGGTTGATCCGGAGCAGAAAGGGCTCGCTGTGGATGAACCGGACGCCCGCGTGCTCGCCGTTCCCGTCTCAACGAGCAAGGCGCGTGTTTCCGTGACCTTCCAGATATTGCCTGAGGACCGGCAGGTCCGTGTTGTTCGCCTTCTATTCCGCGGCGGTTGACGAGTCCGAGATCATCGCAATTTCGCGACCTGCTTGTGGCGAAAACAGTCCAGCAGGTGGTCGTTCACCATGCCGGTGGCTTGCATGTGGGCGTAGATGATCGTGCTGCCGACGAATTTGAAGCCGCGCCCTTTCAGGTCCTTGCTGAGGGCGTCGGATTCGGGCGAGGTGGCGGGGACTTCCTTGGAGGCGCGCCAGCGGTTTTGGATCGGCCGGCCCTCGACGAACCGCCAGATGTAGTTGGCGAAGCCGTTGAATTCTTCTTGCACTTCGAGGAATTTGCGGGCGTTGTTCACTGCGGCGGTTACTTTGAGGCGATTGCGGACAATTGAGGCGTCGGTGAGGATCCGCTCGATGCGTTTCGCGGTGAAGCGGGCGACTTTCTCGGGGTCAAAGTCGGCGAAGGCCCGGCGGTAGCCTTCGCGCTTGTTGAGGATCGTGGACCAGCTCAGGCCGGCCTGGGCGGATTCGAGCGTCAGGAATTCAAACTGCTTGCGATCGTCGCGCACCGGGACGCCCCACTCCTCGTCATGATAGCGATGGTAGAGCTCGTTGCCGCCGCGCACCCAGTGGCAGCGCGTCAGCTTGGGATCGATCACGGCACTCATTTCGCGTTACGCTCGTAAGTTTGGAAGGCGAAGGGGTGGTCGTTTTTGGCGTCAGCCGGATGTTCTTCTTGTGAGATGAGGCGCCAGTCGGCGCGGTCGAATGGCGGGAAGAACACGTCGCCGTCGATCGTTGCCTGCACTTGCGTGAAGTACAGTCGGTCGGCATGCGGTAGAGCTTGGCGGAAAATTTCGGCGCCGCCGATGATGAACGCTTCGTTGTCGCCCTGCTCGGCGGCGCGTCGATAGGCTTCTTCCAGGCTGTGGGCGATTTCGACGCCGGCGGCCTCGTAATCCGGCTGGCGGGTGATGACGATCATCCGGCGGCCGGGGAGTGGGCGGCCGATCGACTCGAACGTCTTGCGGCCCATGAGCACCGCGTGGCCCATGGTGAGCCGCTTGAACCGCTGCAGGTCGGCCGCGAGCCGCCACGGCAGTTGGCCGTCGCGGCCAATGACGCCGTTTTCTGCCGCGGCGACGATGATGGAAAGGAGCATAGTCTGATAGATCGCCCCCGGCCATTCTGGCCGGATTGTCTCGCCCGGCCAGGATGGCCGGGCTATATAGCGACCGCGGCTTTGATATGCGGGTGCGGGTCGTAGGCTTCGAGTTGGAAGTCGTCGAATTGGAACTCGAACAGGTCCTTGACCGCTGGGTTCAGCCGCATGGTGGGGAGCGGCCGCGGTTTGCGCGAGAGCTGCAGGCGGGCCTGGTCGAGGTGGTTGTCGTAGAGGTGAGCGTCGCCGAGCGTTTGAACGAAGTCGCCGGGCTGCAGGTCGGTCGCCTGGGCCACCATCATGGTGAGCAGCGCGTAGGAGGCGATGTTGAACGGCACGCCGAGGAACACGTCGGCGCTGCGCTGGTAGAGCTGGCAGGAGAGGCGGCCTTCAGCGACGTAAAACTGGAAGAGCAGGTGGCACGGCGGGAGGGCCATGTGCGGGACGTCGGCGGGGTTCCAGGCGCTGACGATCAGGCGCCGCGAATCGGGGTTGCGTTTGATTTGCTCGACCACGCCCTGCATCTGGTCGATCGTGCGGCCGTCGGGCGCTTGCCAACTGCGCCACTGCTTGCCGTACACGGGGCCGAGGTTGCCCTCGGCGTCGGCCCATTCGTTCCAGATGGTGACGCCGTTGTCGGTGAGGTATTTCGTGTTCGTGTCGCCGCGGATGAACCACAGGAGCTCGTGAATGATCGAGCGGACGTGCAGCTTCTTGGTGGTGACGAGCGGGAAGCCTTCGCTCAGATCGAATCGCATCTGATAACCGAAGACGCTGCGCGTGCCGGTGCCGGTGCGGTCGCTCTTGTGAACGCCGTGGGCGAGGACGCGGTCGAGGAGGGTGAGGTATTGGTGCATGAATGACGAATGACGAATGACGAATGCAGCGAACCGTTAATCTACCGCGTCCCTGAGGGACCAATGATAATAGCCCAGCACGTTCAGTGCTGGGTAGCGTCGATTACGCCATCAGGTAGTCCCGGAGGGACGGCTGAAGATAGGTGAGTTTTCAGTTTCAGTCGTCCCTACGGGACTCCGCGAGGTTCAACGGCGTCGCTATCCCAGCACTGGAAGTGCTGGGCTATTTTCGCGCGGTCCCTAACGGGACCAAATCAGGTAGAGTGGGTGCGAGCACCCGACTCCTGGGAGGACGACAGCTAGGCAGACCGTGCTCCTATTGATTCCTGCGCCTCGAATGCCCCCGGCCTAAGGGCAGCTTTGCGGCGCTGAAGAACGATTGCTTGAGACTA
>JAICUM010000034.1 GCA_025935855.1 Pirellulales bacterium
ACCGTGACCACGGGCCGGATTTTTACCGCGGGGCAGGCAAAGGATTTGAAACTGGTGGACGAGATCGGCTTTTTGGACGACGCGATTGCCCGAGCAGTGAAGCTGGCCGGCGGCGATGAGAAGTCGATGCGCTGCGTGAAGTACGAAGAACCGCCCGGAGCGCTGAAGATGATCCTCGGCGCCGACGCGCCGGTGCAGCCCGCCGGGGCGAAGCTGGACTTGGCGGCAGTGCTCGACCTGACCGCGCCGCGGGCCTACTACCTGTGCACCTGGCTGCCGGCAGTGCTTTCGACCGGGCGGTAGAAGGAGTTTTTGCCGCGAATCGCGCGAATCATCGCGAATGAATCAAACAAGCTCACAGCAAGTTTAGCCGCGACCCGCAGGTACGCCGCACGAGGAGCGCGAACATGAAAAGCGCTCCCCTAACGGGTCGCGGCTAAACATCAGTCGGTGTTCTGATCCGCGTGCTATCGTCTCTGTGAATTATGTCGCCGTTGAAACCGCATCTGTTGGATGACTTAGACGCGCAGCTGCAGCGCTGGGCGGCGGAGGCGAACGCGCCGGCCTATCGCGTCGGGCAAGTGCACAAGTGGTTGTTCCAAAAGCGCGCCGGCGGCTTCGACGAGATGAGCGATCTGCCGAAGGCACTCCGGGCCGATCTCGCCGAGCGATTTCGACTGTGGTCCACCGACGTGGTGAAACACACCACGGCCGAGGACGGCACGGAGAAGCTGCTGTTGCAGCTTGCCGACGGCGGTCAGGTCGAGTGCGTACTATTGCGCGACACGTCGCGGCGGACCATTTGCATCAGCACGCAGGTCGGCTGCGGCATGGGGTGCGTCTTTTGCGCCAGCGGCCTCGAGGGCGTCGAGCGGAATCTCACCGCCGGCGAAATCGTCGAGCAGATGCTGCGCTTGCAGCGGCTGCTGTCGCCGGACGAGCGGCTCAGTCACATCGTCGTCATGGGCATGGGCGAGCCGCTGGCCAACCTCGATCACCTCCTGGCGGCGCTCCAGCACGCTCACCGAGAAGACGGCCTGGGCATCAGCGCGCGGCGAATTACCATTTCCACCGTCGGCCTGCCGCCGGCCATCGACCGGCTTGCCCGGCAGGACCAAAACTACCGGCTCGCGATTTCGCTCCACGCGCCGAACGACGAGCTGCGCAATCAGCTCGTGCCCGTGAACAAGAACATCGGCATCGACGCGATCATGTCCGCGGCCGACCGGTACTTCGAAGTGTCCGGCCGGCGGCTGACATTCGAGTACGTCCTGCTCGCCGATATCAACGACCAGCCGGAGCACGCCCGCCAACTCGCCCGCCTGCTTGCCGGGCGCGAGGCGCTGCTCAACGTGATTCCCTACAACCCCGTGGCCGGCCTGCCCTACGGCACGCCAACGCCCGAGCGCCGGCAGGCGTTCCGCGCGATCCTGGAACAAGGCGGCATTCGCGTGAAGTTCCGCCACCGCAAAGGCAACCGCATCGACGCTGCCTGCGGCCAACTGCGCCGCTCGCAGCGCACGGACTTGATTCAGGTGGCGCCTTGAGACGATCCGCTGGAATGGGTCGTCTAGCGACAGCGACGGGCTGACACATCGCTAAATGCTTGAGTCGCCATCAAAGGAACCGGGATTCCAGCTTTCCGAGCGGGACAGCTGTTCGCTGAGTGCTGCGTCTTTCGAGCGATAAAAAAACAGCCAGGAAGGCAGGCGGCGCTTGCGGGGATTTTTACTTTCAAGGATCGAACGCTTCGTCGCGCTAAAACCGATGCTTTCAAGCATCGCGACTTTCCGTTTTTGGCATTCATGAAGCGCCAAGTCGAGCATCGGCCCGAGCGACGCACAGTCTGGATCCAGGCTTTGATAATCGATGAGTCGCACGCGGATCATCCCAAGGTCAGGCGATTCCGCTTGCAGAAAAATTCCGTAAGAATCCATGCGAGCGCCGTCGCCGCAAGTAAAAATCCACACCCTGTCTTCCGCTAGTGGGTACTGGAAATGCCATTGGAGCCAGGCTTGGTCGCGACGGCCCAGGACGGTCTTTGATCGCCGGGAAAGCTCGTCCCAAAAGACATCGAATTCCGATCCGAAGCCGCTCTGCCGACGGATTCGTGAATCAACCTTCGACGCCGGTCGCTTGAAGGAGAGGATCGCCCCGGCGGGAACGCTGAGTAGACCCGCCAATGGAATTCGCTTTTTCTTCAGGGCGCCTGCGGCGAAGGCCCGCGGTTCGGTGATCCAGTAGAGTGCGATGTCGTAGTCGGGGACCGGAACGCGCGGCACGTGGACGGCGTCGAATATCTTTTGGGCGCTCACGTTGGCCGACGTGTTGAGCAGCAAGTCGGCCGGCTGACTTAAGTACTTGTTGAGCAGTTGGATCGAGTGCGTACGAGCCGATTCATCGACCACCCATAGATGCGTCGCGGCGGCCGTGAGCGCTCGTCCTTGAAACTGATAGGCCAAGGGGACGTTACCAAGGTAGCCGAGAATATCCTCATTGGCTGCCTCGATTACCCAACCCTTCGGCAGCGCATCGCCAAGCGGGTTTTCCTTCCAGAGATGTGCCCATTGCTCGAAACTTTTCGGCTTGAGGCCGTAGCGACGGGCCAGCGCTTCAATTTGTCCGTAATCCTCGAACCGGGCTTCTCGAACTTTCATGGACTTTTTCCCCGAGCACCGCGTTCCGCACGGACGCTAGACCTAGACACCTTGAAAGAGGTTACGCCACTCCCGGCGGATCTCGACAAGACTCTATTCGATGATGAGTTGCACGCTTTCCGGCCGTGAGTACGCCTGAGCTGGGTCCCACGAAAACGTGTTCTCGCCGTTCAGCTCGAAACCGGAGTTGTTCCAAAACTCGCGGCAGGGCTGATTCTTCGCGGTGGGCACGATCGTGGCTTCGATCCGCTTCGCCTCCCGGCGATTGGCAAAATCCACCGCGAAGTGCACCATGGTCTGCTCGACTTTGCGGCCCATCACTCGGCAGCTAAGTATGAAATCCACGATGCGAACGGCCTCATCCTCCACGGCAACGCTGAGAAGTCCCGTAAGACCCGCATCGCCGAACTTATCCGCGACGTTAACGGTCCACAGGACGTGGTTCGGATTGTCGGCCCATTGCTGAAGCTCGGCCTCGGTCAACCGGCGGGTGGCCAGATTCATCTGGTTCGTCTTGTTAAGAAGCTGAGTCGCGCGAGCGAGATTGGCCGGCGTGAGCGGCTGCACCGCCACTCGCATGTCAAGGCTTTTGAGCCAATCGTCCAGCGAACCCACCTGGGCCTTGGCTTGTTCCCGGCGCTGTTCGTCCCGATACAACTGCGTTCGCCGGGCGTCCTCGTCTGTCATCAAGGGTTGATGAAAGCAGTCGAGCGCCAAGAGCGCGGATTTGTAGAACGTCTTATCTTGCGGCCAGTCGGGGACGAAGACTTCCGGCAGCGTGTCGCGGATGCGAGCTCGCTCGGCCGGGTTGTCGTCGATGAACACCACCGATTGCAAGCCGAGGTTCAATTCGTCGGCGAGCTCGACGAGGTTTTTGGCCTTGTCCTCCCAATTGATTTTCAAGTGCGCGAAATCGTCGCGACGCAAGACCATGGCCGGGTGGCGTTCGATCGCCTCAAGCGCGATCGACTCGGTATTTTTACTGACGATCGCCAGCAACACGCCGCGATTGGCGAGCGACTTCAACGTGGTCTGAAAATCGACGAACGCTTCGCCAATTGGATCGTGGCCGCCGAGGGTGAGATTCTGCCAGCCCTGATCGCCCACGATGCCGCCCCACAACGTATCATCCAGATCGAGGACGAGCAGCTTGCGAGCGGCGCCATGTAGAGCGCGAATCGCGGCTTTCACGTCGCGAGCGGCATTCTTAAACACCTCGGGCGCGAACGGGGACTTGGCCATGTACCACAGCTTGGCATTGAACGCCGTCTTGCCTTCAATCCACTTTTTGGCCGGCAGCACATAGATGTTGCTCTTGCTGGAGGCGATTTCAGCCAGTTTTAGATTCATCCGCATCAGCAGATGGGCGACGCCCACGCCGGGCCTCATCTCTAAGAAACCGTAACCACCTTCCCCGGGCGGAATCTCCCACGTGGGAACAAAGAGCGCCTTCACACGGTCGGCCGCCCCGATCAGCAATTGACCAAAGTCGGCGACCTCCGCGAGCGCCCGCTCCGGATCAACTCGCTCAAACCGCTGCGCCGCGTTAAAGGAGCCGATGACGGCGTGCGGTTGCGTCCAAACAACCGCGGCCTCCTGGTTGCTCCACGCGGCCGAGTCTACAAGCGTTTGCACCACCTGGCCGAACGGCGCCACGGTCGGCTCGATTTCGGGCTCTCCCGGATCGTTTTCCAGATAAGCGGCAAACGTTTCCAGATTGAAATCGGAAATGAGCAACGTCCGCATCAAGTCAGTCATCGCTGTCGCGCTCTAGTAGACGTTCGATGATTCCGACGGCGGACCCGATCGTTTGCCGCTCGAAGCCGTCCACGAGCGATCCTTCTTCCAGAAGATTGACGCCGCGGCCAAACTCCTTGTTTATCTCTTGCTCCGCCAGGACAAGGAAGTTGGCCATGCCGAGCGAATCCAATTCCGCCAGCTTAGTGCCTTCGGACTTGGCAAGCTTGCTCCGCTTTGGCCGTTGCAGGTTGATTTCGTCGATGACGCGAAAAATCGCTTGCAGGATGCGGTCGTGCATGAGCGGCGCTAGGTGTCGTGCCAAATCTGCTTTTGAGACTGCTCGCCGCCGTCGCTCGCGCGGCCAGACTACGTTGACGGACAGTGCCTACCCTAATTCTACCAACGCAGCCCGCCAAGTGGCGCCGTCTACCTTCGCGAACGCGACGCCGCTATCCCGCTCCCAGCGCGGTCGTGCGTGCTTTATCGAATAAACGCTCTCTTCCGGTATTTGCGGCCTAGACGCGGGAAGAGTGGCCGCAAGACGGTCCGCACAAAGCACAACGGCCGCGGCTCGGGGGTCGAGCCGCGGCCGTGTGAACTTGGCTGCCGGATTGGGGAGGGGACGAACTTGTTCGCACGCCCCCGAGGGCGGTGTGGACCCTCGGTCGGCGTGCGCCGACAGCCAAGCGGGATGGGCTCCGCGGGGCTTCTATCACGGCGGCTAAAGGGCGCCGCTACAATTCGCTAACTCTTAGACGCATCGTCCGACGGCTTTGTTCGGTCGTTGTGCGTCTTTCCCTCGATTTGGTTCTCGAGCTTCTGGATTTGCTTCTCCATTTGCTCCAGGCGCTGCTGCATTCGCTGCCGGGCGGATTCGGTGCGCTCGCGGGCGGCTTTCATCCGCTGGCCGACGGCGTTGTTCTGGTCCAGGTTGCCGTCGAAGTCGAACTGCCCGAGATCGCCGAGCATCTTCTGCATGTCGTTGAAGTTGAAGTTCATGCCGCCGATGCGAGGCGCACGGTTTCCGTGCAGCATCTGCTCAACGAACGGCCGAACGTCGTCCGGAAGCTCCTTGAGGGCCTTCTCGTCGTCGCCCTTCACGGTCCAGGTCTTGTCACCCTTCTTAACCGTAACGGTCGCCGGCTGATCGCCCTCGCGGGTGATGCTAACAGAGATGCCATTGGGCATTTGGTTCAAGTTCAAGCCGGGGCCGCCGAGAACCATGCCGTTGCCGAAAACGCGCATGTTGCCAGGGCCGCCGCCTTGCTGGAAGAAGCGCTGGAGATCGTTCGCGCCCTCGTTGCCGGGCACGGCGTGCGGGGCGTCGGCGGGCCGCTCTTCGGGCGTCACCTTCACGGTCTGTTCTTTTCCAAGGCGGATGATTTTCAGCTCGATCGGTTTCTTGCCATTGTCAGCAATTACCTTCTGCAAGCCTTGGATGTTGGCGATCGGCTCGCCGTTGACTGCGACGATGATGTCGTGCTGACGCAGGCCCGCCTTGTCTGCGGGGCTCTTGGGCACAACGCTCGCTACCAGCACGCCGACGTCGTCGGCTAGCTGAAGTTGGGTCCGGAGCGCCGGATCTTGAATCGGAGCGCCGCCCAGGCCGATCCAGTACTGCGGCTCTTTGGCCTCTTCGGCCTTCTCAAGCCGCTCGTCGTCTTTCTTGGAATCGCCCCGTTCGGGCGAGATCGTCACGACGCGGCCTTCTTTGGCGTCGTCCGCGAGCGCGGGACGCGGCTGGTGGAGCATCACGGCCAGGGCTGGCGCGGCCGCAACCACGGCCGCGGCGGTGAGGCCTCGGAAGAATCGTTTCATTGCTTTGTTCTCCTCTGGGGGACTGGGGGGAATCCGTTTTGATGGAAAGACTAATTGGCTAGGCTTCCGCGACAAGCGGTCGCGGCTTTATGGTCAGAACACCGGGCGGCTGACGGGCGTGACGACGGCGTCGTCCACCGGCACGATCATCGGGACCAGCTGGTTTTGCTGCTCGAAGTACATGGGCGCGTAACGGCGGCGGGCGGTGAGGCCGAGGCCTTGCTCGTTCAACTGCCGCGTCAGCTCCGGAGATTCGGACCAAGTGGGAGTCTCGGCGAATTGCGCGCCGAGCCGGCGTCCTTCCACCAACGGCACGCGAATGCGGTGCGGCACGCCTTGCGGGTCGTTCACCACTAGCGTGATACCGTCGCCCGAGGCTGGCGCCGGCTGCTCCGTCGCGGCCATTTGTCGAGTGCTTTCGCTCGATACGCCGGTCGACGAGCTTTGGCTGGTGAACTGTTGGCCGAGACCGAACGCAATTGCCAGGCTGGCGGCAATCGCGAACCAACGGACGGCCTGTGAGCGGCGGGGCAGCGCGGAATCCGTTGTTACGATTTGTTTAACAACCGGCGGTTCACTGGCTGCCGAAACGGCCGTCGTTTCACCTGATGCTGGCGTGACGACGAATTGCCGCATTTCGTGCCGCCACGCTTGCGCTTCGAGGAACGCCAACGCACAGCGCCGCCACCCCCCCGGTTGAGCCTCGAAGGCGGTAAGCAGCTCGCGACGCTCCGCGGGCGGTAACTCGCCGTCAACCAAACGGTCGAGGAGGCGGTCATCGATGCTGGAAAACGGGTCGTTCATTTCAATGGCTTAACAATCTGGCGAGCAGACCGCCGATTCCGGCGATAATGCGGCGAGCTCGTTTCGCAATTTGCCGCGAGCACGGTGCAGCCGCGCCTCAACGGCGCTCGTCGAAACGCCCAATTGGTCGGCAAGCTCTCGATAACTCCAATTTTCGGTGTATTTCAGCACCAGGATTTCCGCGTCACGTGGCGGCAGCCGCCTCATGGCTTGTCGAACAAGCTGCTGCGCCTCCTCGGCCAACAGCCATGCAAGTGGATCGTTGTCCGACCACTCGCTCGGAGCCGCGCCGCTGCCGGCGTAGCGATCGTGCAGTCGTCGTCGGCGGCCAGCTTTCCGCCGGTATTGCAGCGCCTCGACCACGGCGATGCGATACAGCCACGGGCCACCGCGCTGCCGATCCTCTAAACGCGACATGCCCGCGATCGCCGCCGCGCACACGTTCTGCATCGAGTCGTCCAGCGAAGCGCGATCAACGCCGCGGGCCGCGAGCACCGTTCGCAACCACCGGCCATGCGGCTCAAGCGCCGCCGCCTCGTCGAAGGGGGCGGCGGACGCCTCGGCGTCATGATGGCCGGCGGATTCGTTCATGCGTTGGGCGTTTCAGGGAGATAGTTACCGCTGGCCGCCTCGCCTTGTGAAAGAAATCGAGCGATTCACAAGGATCGCAAACCGGATGCTAGCGCGTTCCGGCTGATACGATCAGCCGCAGGGCGCTAGCCCTCGGTTTTGGCTTCTTTCTAGCTAAACGAAGCCCAGCCAAAGAGAGTTCACCCCGCCGCTGCAGAGTGACCTAAAGCCAAGCCGGCAGGGCGCTTGCGCAGCCAGATCCACATGGCAACCGCGACAGCCAACAGCAACACGCTGATGTTCTGCGAAATACTCATCCCGGTGTGCCAGACGGCCGGCTCGTCCACGCGAATGCTTTCCTCCAGAAAGCGGGCGATCGGATAGAGCGTGATCATCAGCACGATCACTTCGCCGTCGCGGCGGCGGAACGGGTAGTACGCCCACGTGACAAAGGCCAACAGCCCCGCCGTGATGGAACTGTACACCTGCGCCGGATGCACTGGCCGGCTGCGCGGAGGCGGCTCGATGGCCGGAACCGTTTTCGTTTCGCCGCCGGAGGTGCGCAATTCAAGCGGCTCATGCTCGTTCAGCGCGGTCAGCAGGAGCATCTCGGCGCCCTCGACGTTGCCCAATGAATGGCCGTTGACGGCGGCAATCAGGTCGCCGGCTTTCAGCCCTGCGTTCTCGGCAATCGAACCCGCGTCCACCCGCTTCACCACGGGCAGGGACTCCTTTCCATCTGAAGATCCGATGGCAAAGCCATAGAATCGGCCGATCGCTGCCTGCTCGCCATAAGGCGGACTGAAACTCCCGTGCCCGCTCTCACGCGGAAACGTGACAGCCCACGGCACAGTCGTTTCGCCGCCGTAGCAGCAGCCGTTCAGCAAGCAGCCGATGCGGCCAAACGCCAGCCCGACGAGCATGCTGGGGACAATCAGATCCGCCAGCGCCAGCGCCGGCAACTTCCGCCGGCTCAGGTAAAACGCAAATCCGATCATTGCCCCGATGAAAGCGCCGTAAATCACCAAGCCGCCCTCGGTGAAGCTTAGCGCCGCCTTAAGCGTCGAGAGCCAATCCGCCTTCCGGATGCCATTGTCCCAATACTCGATGACGTAAAACAGCCTCGCACCGATCACGCCGCCAATGAACAAGGCGATCGCCAAGCCCATAATCTCTTCCGCGGAGATGCCGACTTTTTGGCCGCGATACACGGCGAGCGCGATGCCCGCCACCGAGCCGGTGAGAACCATCACGCCGTAACCGCGCACCGGGACGCCATCGGCAAAGTACCGCGGAATGAACAGCGCAATGGCCGCCGCCACGATCAGAATCGTCGGCAAATGGGCCTTAAGCGCCGCCGGCCAGCCGACGACTTTCGCCATGCTCACCAGACCCCACGCGCTGAAGGCCAGCCACAGGAGCAGCGCGACGCCGACGCCAAAAATCGGCACGCCGCCGGCGGTGGTGATCGGAATGCGAAGTAGTTCAGAGCACATGCGGTCGTTGTAGCCGATGCTGGCACGCGACTCCACGCCAAGCGAAGCGTGTACGCCGGGCGTGAAAAATCATGCAATTGGTTGGTCGTTCGCCACCAGATTCAGCCGCGTGGGCTTGCCCCGCCTTCACCCGCCGCGAGCGGCGGGGCTAAATAGGCATGACCGGTGCCTTTATGCTAGCACTCGCAGCGAGATTATTTGGAATTCTAGGCGTCAACCGCTCAAGTTCACCTTTCATCGCCGCCGATACCCAAGGATGCGACGGGGGGCGCTTGCGCGTCGGCGGCCAATTTAGCGGCTCTGGGATGATCCGCATCGGCTGCTTCGCCAACTAACAAGACACATCACCGACGGGAAGGAACCCTTCGCGATGCCTGCTGCCCATCTAAGAATCTACCGCGGCCCCGAACACGAAACCGCCCCCACGCTCGCCAAGAACGTGGGCGGCAAGCCGTGCGTCACGGTCGCCCTGAGCGAGGTCCTGCCGCTCCTGGCCGATGCGGTGAATAGCCGCCGCACCTGGCTTAGTGACTTCGACGATGACGAGATTACGGTCTCGGCAGATTTGTACGAAGTGCTGCTGGCCTACCAGTACTACCGCCGGCCTTCGGCCTGACGCCCACCGGCGCAGACCGAACAACGACCAATGCACGAGCAGCCCGGCCATGTGCCGGGCTGTTTTTTTGCCTCAGCGAAGCGGTGGATTCCGCTATATTCAGTGTTTGCGCTTCTAATTCCCTCCCCTCGATGGGGAGGGTCAGGGACGGGTGAGAAACATCCACCCGATAATGCCCCTCCCTAACCCTCCCCACCAAGGGCGGAGGGATCTGGATGGAATTCTGCATGTCAACGATCGACCCTGACTTACCGCTGAACTCCGAACTGCCGCTTGAGGCCGATCAAATCGCCGACCTCATCGCGATGATCCGCGAGTCGGCCGACAAACTCCACGCCGACCGCATCGACCGCGGCGATCTGAAAATCCTCAGCCGCACGATCCGCGAGCTGCGCTACGCGTTTAAGGTGTTCGCCAACTACCGCGGCCGCCGGAAGGTCACGGTGTTCGGCTCGGCCCGCACGCTCCCGGACGCTCCCGCTTACAAGCAAGCGATGGACCTTGGCCGCGCGATGGCCGCCCACGATTGGCTCGTCGTCACCGGCGCCGCCAGCGGCATCATGGAAGCCGGGCACCGCGGCGCCGGCCGCGATCACTCGATGGGCCTGAACATCATGCTCCCCTTCGAGCAGTCGGCCAACGAAATCATCCGCGGCGACGAAAAGCTCGTGAACATGAAGTACTTCTTCACGCGCAAGCTGATGTTCGTGAAGGAGTGCGACGCCGTGGTTTGCCTCCCCGGCGGCTTCGGCACGCTCGACGAAGGGCTGGAAGTGCTGACCCTCCTGCAAACCGGCAAACGCGACGTTGTGCCCGTCGTGCTCCTCGACGAACCCGGCGGCACGTATTGGAAAGACTTTCACCGATTCGTCGACAAGCACCTCTTGGGCGGCGCGATG
Source organism: Pirellulales bacterium (assembly GCA_025935855.1). Lineage (GTDB taxonomy): Bacteria > Planctomycetota > Planctomycetia > Pirellulales > Lacipirellulaceae > Lacipirellula. The sequence goes on from JAICUM010000034.1 coordinate 10,601, forward strand.
ATCTCGCCCGTCGATTTCAGCTTGTACAAGGTGTTCAACAATGTTGAGCAAACGGTCGACGAGATTATGCACTTCTACCGCACGTTCCACAGCATGCGGTTCGTGCGGAAGCAACTGGTGTTTCGACTGCTGCGGCCGCTACCCGAGAGCGACCTCGCGAAGATCAACGAGGACTTCGCCGACCTGTTGAACAAGGGCGAATTCGTCCAGCGCGACGCCTTCAAGGAAGAAGTCGACGAATACCGCCTCACCGGCATGCCGCGACTGGCGTTCCACTTCAACCGGCGAAACTACGGCCGGCTGCGGCAACTGATCGACGCTATCAACGCGGCGGAGCCCCCGGCTATCGAAGAACCGCCGGTGACGCCGCTCTGATTTGCGCTTTAATGTGACAAGGTTGATGGAGCTAAGTTAGCTCAACCGTTCGCCGCGGATAGTCGATCGTCAGCTTGCGCCCTCTCAGCAGGCCAACGCCGAGTAGCAGAAACTTACCGTCATTGGTAATCGCCTCGACCAGACGTAGAGTGCCAAACCAATCCACGGCGCACTGAAAAGTCTCCAAGACGACTGCGCTGCCATCGGCAAGTGGCCTGAATCGCCGCCGATTGTGTGAGGCCCAGGTTCTCGATGACCGACGTTGGAATGACCAAGTCGCCGTCGAAGGCGGTGTCAATCCAGACGTTAATAACAACCGCCGCGGCCTCCACGCCGGCTTTGACCGGCAGTGCTATCAACGCACGGCCCAACTCATCCACCTGACCTTTCACGGTCAAAAGCTCCCGAGATGGACGGCCGAAGAAGCGCCGACGCGAAGCGCGAAAGCGATTCGATCAGGATAATGCTGCCGAGCCGCCTGCACCGCCTCGCTCAAGGTTTGCCCGAGAAAATACTGACCAGAATCGGGCTCGATGGCCACGAATTCATTGAGATGAGTCTCTTCCAAATCTTCGCGCAAGCAGCGCTCGTAAAACTCGGTCGCACGCTTCGCGACGTCCAAAGTCTGGCTGGATGGCATGGATCTACCCATAGAAGGAATGAACCACCCATTATACGCGCCGCGATTGAAAGGCCCCATCGCATTCTTCCCAATTTCTCTGGACGGCCTTCTCGCAAATTGATTCACTACCGCACTTGAATCCTCGTGCCACGGGACCAATGGATGGCTCAATCACCGGCTGCCGACGCTCCTGCACGGCTGATCGGCCTCGACTTGCTCCGCCTGCTCGCCGTGCTTATGGTCCTCGGCCGGCACATGGAGCCGCCGCCATCGCACTGGCAGTCGCCGCTACGGCCGCTCGTTGAAGCCTGGAACAGCGGCGGCGGCGAAGGCGTCGATTTGTTCTTTGTGCTCAGCGGCTTTCTCGTCTCGGGACTCCTATTTGCCGAGTACCAAAAGCGCGGCCAGCTCTCGCCGAGGCGGTTTTACGTTCGCCGAGCCTGGAAGATTTACCCGTCGTTCTACGTGCTGCTCGCCACGTCGTACGTTTACCACTGGATAAGCACCGGCCGGCGGATCGGCGATCGGCAGGCGATCGGCGAGCTCTTGTTCATGCAAAGCTACATCCGCGGCTACTGGTACCACACCTGGACGCTCGCCGTTGAAGAGCATTTTTACTTGGTGTTGCCGCTCGTCCTGCTGTGGCTTATGCGGCGGAAGCCCAACGCCAACGATCCGTTTGCCGCGCTGCCGCGGATGGTGCTCGCCACATCGCTGGCGTGTCTGGCGATGCGGTACGTGAACTACTCCGTACGAACGGTCTTCTCGTATCAGAAGATGCTCTACCACACGCACTTGCGGCTGGATGAGCTCTTTTTCGGCGTCGGCATCGCCTACTACTACCACTTCCACGCCGAGTGGTTCCGGCGGACGTTTAGGCCGCTGCGGTACGTTCTCATCGCCGCAGGTATTGCGCTACTGACTACGGTAGCCTGGCTGCCGGTGCGGATTGGACCAGCGTACATCGTGACCGTCGCGGTGACGCAGTATTATCTGGGAAGTGCGGCCTTGCTCGTCGGCGTGCTCATGTGCCGGATCCCTGACAACAGTATCACGCGCGCCGTCGCTGCTCTCGGAAAGTATTCGTATCCGGTGTACCTGTGGCACCTCGCGGTGATGCAGTGGGGCATGCCGCACGTGGAAGGCATCGCATTGTCCTGGCCCGCGCGGACCGCTGTGTACCTCGCCGCCTCGTTTGCCGTTGGCGTTGCGATGTCGAACCTGATCGAAACGCCGCTGTTGCGGTTAAGGGACCGCTGGTATCCCTCGCGAGCTGAAGCAGCCGCCGACTCGCCGCCAAGCGTAGGAGTCGCCACTGCGGCGTAATGCGGCGACTTTTAGTCGCCGTGTGAATTGAATCGCAACAAGACACGGCCACTATTGATGTTCAGAATCCTAAACGAACGGGTGCCATGCCCACCGAGGTCCGCCGACGTGGGCATGTTTGCCTGGAGTCACATGCCCACGCGGACGTGGGCATGGCACCCGAGTTCGATTAGGATTCTGAACATCAATCAAAGCCGCCGCTACCGTACACTCGCTTCATGAACATAGTCCACCAGCGCTCGCACATTCTCCACCGGCGTCTGCTGATGCACGCCATGCCCCAGATTGAAGATGTGCCCCGGGCGGCCAGCCGCGGCATCCAGCACGGCCTGCGCCTGAGCGCCAATCGTTTCGCGATCGCCCAACAGCACCGCCGGATCGAGATTACCCTGAACGGCTCGATCGAAACCAACCGTCCGCCAGGCCTCGCCTAAATCAACCCGCCAATCCACGCCAATCACTTGCCCGCCGGCTTCCGCCATCAGCGAGAGCAGCGACGGATTCCCAGTGCCAAAATGAATGAGCGGCGCCGACGGATCCAACATCTCACAGATCATCCGCATATACGGCAGCACGTAGTGCCGGTAATCGCTCGGCGACAGGCAACCGACCCAACTATCGAACAACTGCACCGCTTGCGCCCCCGCCGCGATTTGGCTGTTCAGATACCGGGCAATCGAACGCGCCAGCCGTTCCATCAGTTCCCGCCATGCGGAGGGTTCGCGGTACATGAGCGTCTTGGTGTGCAGGAAGGATCGGCTGCCGCCACCTTCGATGGCATAACTGGCTAGCGTGAACGGCGCCCCTGCAAAGCCGATCAGCGGAATGTGCGCCGGCAGATCGCGCCGCGTTTGCCCGACCGTTTCAAAAACGAACCCCAGCGATTCGGTGCTTTCCAGTTCAACGATGCGATCGACGTCGCCCGCCGCGCGCACCGGATTATTGATCTGCGGTCCGTCGCCAGGCGTGAACTCCAAATCCAAGCCCATCGGCTCCAGGATCGGCAGCAAGTCAGAAAAGATGATTGCCGCGTCAACGCCGAGGCGCTCGACGGCCGTACACATCACTTCGCTGGAAAGCCGCGGATTCTTGCACAGTTCAAGGAACGAAGTTTTCTCGCGCACCGCGCGGTACTCCGGCATGTAACGGCCCGCTTGCCGCATGAGCCAGATCGGCGTGTACGGAACGCTTTCGCGCCGACACGCCCGCATGAACGGACTGTCGTCCCACTCTCCTCGTAGGGTGGGACATTGTCCCACCGTAACCGTCGCTTCGATACCCGCGGCGCGTCTCGCTTGACGCGTTGTAATAACGCCACCGCGTTTGCGCTCCAGTATCTCGCCAACGCTCTCCGCCGCTTCGCTAATGAGTTGCCCCAGTTTCGGATGCGAGGGCTCGAAATCCACCGGCAAGTCGGTCTCACGCAGCATCTCGCTGGTGGTCGGTCCCACCGACGCCACGACCAGCCGAGTGAACGCCTCCCGCAACCGCGATTCGAGGCCCAGCTCACGCGCCACGCGCAGCACGTGTACCACCTGCTGTCCGGAAGTGAACATCGCGACGTCGACGCCGCCTTCCGCGAGCCGCCGCACATTCTCGCGCAGCGGTTCGACGTCTTCCGGCAAATCCCAGCGGTACACCTTGAACGCTTCCACTTTGGCGCCGCGCGCTTCCAGCCCCGCGATGAGGCTCACATTCGGCACGCCGTATTCCTGCACCGCCACGGTCAAGTTGGCGACCGGCAGTTTCGCGTCCATGGCCGCCAACACCTCACGCCACGTATTCGGCTCCGGCACGATCACCGTCGGCGTGATGCCGACCTCTTTCAGGGCCGCCAGCGGCTTCGGTCCGCGGACCACCGTCTTAACGTCCGATAGCGAGTGCAGAAACCGCTGCCGATCGATGTGCCGCTCGGCGCGGGCAATCATCTCGCGTGTGCCGCCGCCGGTGAGCAGCAGCACGACCTCGATCTGACCGGTGATCAACCGATGGGCGAACTCCACGACCGAGCGGTCCGCCGCCACCGGTATCTCGCGCATCGACGGACTTACGAACGGCACGCCGCCGAATCGCTCGATCATCCGCGCAACGTCCTCAGCGCGGCGACTTTCAAACGCCGCGATGCGGAGATTGTTGAAGTTAGCGGCGGAAGCACTCATGCGGCCGTTCTAGTGGGATGTGGCGAAGCATCGCGAAACGCACATTCTACCATGCAACGGCAGCGCGTTGTCAGTCGTTTGAGCGCTCGCGCAACCGCTCTGCGTCCGAAGAATCAGACCGTTGCTCCGTGGCAAGTACTCAGTACGCCGTACGCAGTACTGTGTACTCAGCGCCATTTCTTGCCGACCAACTGCTCGCCGCATTGTCAATTCCCCAATTGAGGAGATCGTGCTTCGCGACTCGCGCACATGCTGGCGCCCTCTTCGCGCATTTCTAAAAAACTGCTTGACACATTAATCCAACTTCGCAAAATGTCCGTTGGTTCAGACAGGAAGTTGCTTCGAAGGACTCTCCTCACGAGCGCGTGCGAAGAATTCGCCGCGCCGTTTACTGGGAAGCGACGCGTCGCCATTGATCGCCCCGTTCACTCGGAACGATCAAGGCGCTCGTCGCCGGAACATTGGATGATCGGGGGCGGGCTGCGCGGTCTGGCGCAGCCATGGCGGCGGCGTTTGGGGGAATGCTCTGCGCAAGTCTCGTTTATACTTTTCGCGTCTGAAAACTGAACGTCGCTTGCGGAGATCTTCGCAGGCAAGTCGAAAGCGACGTTCAGTTTTAAGCCGACTCGGGTTGATGGCAGCCGTCCGTGCGGTTTTATTTGGTCATTTCAAGCAGCAGACTCGTCGCCTTCGCGTGAGGCGAATCGAGTTGAACTAGTTTTTTGAGCTGGGGGGCGACGACTGACCGGATCGACAAGTCGGCGAACGCGGCTTCGGCAGCGATCGCGTACTCGGAGGTCCTCCCCGCCATTTTTGTCAGCCGACTGGGGGCCTGTGGTAAGATGCCACAGGCCCCTTTTTTTCTTTCGACGCCTGTCGTTCCGCATTCGACGCCCATGGCCGATTGTTTGATCGCACTGGGATCGAACCTCGGCGACCGCGCCTCCGCCTTGCGGCAGGCATTCAACGAGCTGGCCGTGTTACCCAGCACGCGGCTGATCACTCGCAGCCGGCTTTATCAATCGACGCCAATTGGTGGACCAGCCGCGCAGGGCCAGTTTCTCAACGCGGCCGCGCTTCTTGCCACCTCATTAAGTCCAGCCAAACTCCTCGGCGAATTGCAGCGGATCGAAACCGCAGCCAGCCGCACGCCGGGGGAACGTTGGGCGGCGCGGCCGCTCGACTTGGACATCGCCATTTACGGCGACCTCCTGCAGCGCACGCCGCAACTCGCCCTTCCGCATCCACGAATGACCTATCGCCGGTTCGTTCTGAAGCCCGCCGCTGAAATCGCCCCCTGGATGCCGCACGTTGAAAGCGGTTGGACCGTCCAGCGGCTTCTGGAACACCTCGACCGCGGTGAAAACGCCATCGCGGTCGCCGGCGAATCCGCACAACATGTCGATCGATTCCTCGAGCAGCTCCAAACGCGAATTTCAAACAAGTCCCAAACGGCGCCGCCGCTCCCAACCATTCGCCGCTGGTCGCCTCAGCCCGAGCAACCCGCCGCGCTTCCGCGGCTCGTCCTGGCCCTCGCCCCGTCGGCTGGCATGGGCTTGCCGGCGCGGAGTAAAATGCTTCAGCTTCCGGCAACTGGCCCCGTGGCCTGGATCGGCGCCGATCCCGACCTCGATCCGCTCGACGAAGCGGCGGCGGCCATTCAGGCCGTCTGGCCGCCGCCCGGCGCCGGCCGCTGAATCACGCCATCATCGAGTCGCAACCAACGCCTTCTCGGCCCATGCAAGTCATTCGCCATGCCGAGGAGATGCGT